>JAGQKG010000083.1 GCA_020430245.1 Nitrospira sp. | reverse complement strand
TCGGTCGATATGGGCTACCCGGTCAAATAACGTTTGGATGTCTTCTCCTGGAAGCTCGACGGGGAGAATCCCATTCTGAAAACAATTATTGTAGAAAATATCGGCAAAACTCGGAGCCAGAATACAACGAATGCCATAGTCCAACAAGGCCCATGGAGCATGTTCTCTTGAGGACCCACACCCGAAATTTTCACGAGTCAACAAAATCGTGGCGTCTTGATAACGCGGTTGGTTGACAAAAAATTCAGGATCCAGAGACCCATCAGCACGTCGCCGCCAATCAGCAAACAATCCCTCTTTGAGTCCGGTACGATAAATCGTTTTCAAATATTGCTTCGGAATGATTTGATCCGTATCGACATTGCCCCGATTTAACGGAGCGACTGTTCCGGTCAATATAGTAAACGCTTGCATATCGATCTCCCGTTAAATGCCAGAGAAAGTAATGGCCATCTTGAAGACAACAGAATTTCCTCTTTAACCTCACATCTTCCAATCACGAATATCCACAAAATGTCCCTCAACAGCAGCAGCAGCAGCCATGGCAGGGGAGACTAAGTGCGTCCGTCCACCCTTACCCTGACGTCCCTCGAAGTTTCGATTACTGGTTGAGGCACATCGCTCTCCCGGGGTGAGCACGTCCGCATTCATTGCGAGGCACATACTGCATCCCGGTTCGCGCCATTCAAAACCTGCCTCGCGAAAAATCCGATCCAACCCTTCCTCTTCCGCTTGGTGCTTGACCAACCCTGATCCAGGAACCACCATAGCCTTGACGCTTTGCGCCACGCGCTTTCCTTTGATATACCGAGCCGCCACCCGCAAATCCTCAATTCGAGAGTTTGTGCAGGACCCAATGAAAACTCGATCGACCCGGATATCACAAATGGGGATGCCTGGCGGCAACCCCATATACACTAAGGCACGTTCTGTGGCCATCCGTAGTTTATCATCCGCAATGGATCCAGGGTCAGGCACATAGCCATTCACATCAGTCACCATTCCCGGATTGGTCCCCCAAGTCACTTGAGGAGATACATCCTCTCCTCGCAGCTCAACAACCTTATCAAACCGAGCTCCAGGGTCGGTGTTTAAATTCAGCCATTCCGACTTCGCTTCCTGAAACACCGCCTCTTTCGGACTGAGAGGTCGGCTCTTCACATATGCAACAGTCGATTCGTCTGGGCCGACCAGACCAGCACGCGCTCCTGCCTCAATAGACATGTTACAAAGAGTCATCCGGCCTTCCATGGAAAACGATCGGATCACCGACCCCGTATATTCCACAACATAGCCGTTTCCACCGCCAATGCCAATTTGTCCGATAATCGCCAGAATTACATCTTTGGAAGAACAATAGTCGGGAAGCGTTCCCTCCACCCGAATTTCCATTGTTTTTGGTCGTTTCTGAATCAAACATTGCGTTGCCAACACGTGCTCGACTTCTGAAGTGCCAATGCCAAAGGCCAAGGCGCCAAACGCCCCATGAGTGGAAGTATGGGAATCTCCACACACAATCGTCATCCCCGGTAGGGTCAACCCTTGTTCAGGTCCGATCACATGAACAATGCCTTGACGGATATCATTCATCCCATAATAGGTAATTCCAAATTCTGCACAGTTGCCTTCCAAGGTTGAAATTTGCAAAGCACTCATGGGATCAGCAATGCCCTGTGACCGATCAGTGGTTGGAACATTGTGATCAGGAACAGCAAGTGCCGCGGTTGGACGTCGTGGCCTTCTTCCGGCTAATCGAAGTCCTTCAAAGGCTTGAGGAGACGTCACTTCATGAACCAAATGTCGGTCAATATATAATAAGGTTGTTCCATCTGGCTCTTCACGAACCACATGCTGATCCCAAATCTTTTCAAACAATGTTTTGCTTGTCATGGAAGTTATCCTTCTTTTTGAAAATTTCCAGACTTTCATTATCTCCATTCGTCCACTTCTGGCAAGAGCCAGGAAAAGATTTTTGCAGAGCCGTTTTCATAATCCGTCATTTCTTTGTGGTATTTTAAGTCTTCTGATATACTTTTACTTACTAAGAGAGGGATATTCCAACCGTAATAATTTCACCTTATCAAATACCTAGGTGGAAATCTTTGTGGATGCCGACGACGATTCATCCAGCCCTAAACCGATCTTCATTGGTTTCCGGCCAGTCGCGAACAATGATCCAACGTCAATACATTCATAAAGTGGTGATGATTATCTATTTCCACTGAAGCGCTGAAAGATTCTAACAATCCTATTTCCGACTCTGCCATTGTCGCCCACCCTCTGAAATTGATAGGTCTCCATTCTTCCTATGGGTATATTCAATTATTTCATTAGCCATTTTTCCCAAGACATGGCCATCGATTTGGGAACCTCTTCTACCTTAATTTATATCAAGGGGAAAGGGATTGTCCTGAACGAACCCTCTGTGGTGACAGTTGAGACAAACTCCAAAAAGCTCCTAGCGGTTGGGGACGAAGCGAAGCGAATGATCGGACGAACGCCCGGCAACCTCACCGCCATTCGTCCCATGCGAGAGGGTGTCATTGCTGATTTTGACATGACGGAACACATGTTACGCCATTTTATCCAAAAAGTTCATCGTGGGGGAACTCTACTCAGGCCCCGAATTATTATTGGTGTCCCATCCAGGATCACGCAAGTGGAACAACGTGCCGTCAAGGAATCGGCCGAGCTAGCTGGTGCCCGGGAAGTTTATCTCATTGAGGAGCCGGTGGCTGCTGCAATTGGAGCAGGATTACCAATTACCGAGCCTTCCGGCAACATGGTGGTCGATATCGGAGGGGGCACTACCGACATTGCCGTGATCTCCCTGGGAGGCATTGTTTACAGTGAATCAGTCCGGGTCGCCGGCGATCAATTAGATGGAGCCATCACAAGCTATCTCAAGCGGGAATACAGCTTGTTAATCGGCGAACATATGGCAGAACGCATCAAGATGGAAATCGGCTCTGCCTACCCTCTGCCTGAAAAAAAGCAAATGGCCGTCAAAGGGCGAGATGTGGTGTCCGGCATCCCGAGAACAATCCTCGTCGACGACAATGAGATTCGAGAAGCTTTACAAGATTGCCTCACCACCATCATCCGAGCCATTCGGCTGGCCTTGGAAAACACTCCGCCGGAATTAGCAGGAGATATTATTGACCGGGGGATCGTGCTGACCGGAGGCGGATCGATGCTTCAAGGGCTGGACAATCGTTTACGCGAAGAAACGTCATTACCCATTGTCACGGTCGATGACCCCTTAACCTCGGTTGTCTTGGGAGTAGGGAAAACTCTCGAAGAATTCAGCCTCCTTCGGAAAATTTCTTCCCATTCCAGACTGAATCCCTGAGCTTCCCTCAACTGCATGCTTCGATCAGAGCCAAATTTTCCTATATCGACAAGTTTGCGGCGAGTTCTAGGGGTTATCTTCATTCTATTCCTCGCCCTCCTGCTGTTTCTACCGAGACAATCTCAGGAATGGTTGAGTCATGTGGGAGGACCTTTCGCACGGATTCTGGAAGCCCCCCTTCATGTTGTTGCCTCGATACAGAATTCTATCCGACATGCTTGGGGCCACTACATCGCCTTACAGAATGTGTGGGAAGAAAACCAACAGCTGCAGCAGGAGATTCAGCGCTTACAAGGTGAACAGAACCTTTTTCGAGAACAAACCATCATTACCAGCCAATTTCAACAATTGCTGGCATATCAGGAAACCACACCCATGACAACACTGCCGGCTCGAATCATCGGCCGCAATGTGTCTAATTGGTATCGAGCAATGATCATCAATAAAGGAAATCAAGATGGCATTCGTCCGGAAATGGGGGTCATCACCCATGCTGGAGTAGTAGGACGTGTCGTACGAGTGAACCCCACGACGGCTGTCGTGCTCCTTCTTTCGGACCCCAACGTCGCGATTACCGGGATGGTTCAAAAAAGCCGGGATGAGGGTCTGGTACAGGGTACCCCTCAAGGACCCATTCATATGAAATATCTGCCTCCTCTATCGCCTGTCCAACCAGGAGATCCAGTGGTCACATCTGGATTAACAGATGATTTTCCCCGTGGACTCCAAATTGGTCGGATTCGCCAGGTCACTAAAGCCGATACCGACTTATTTCAATTGGGTGAAATTGATCCAATTGTCGATTTTGCCAAACTGGAAGCGGTCCTGGTGATTACCTCGTTTCAGCCCGTTCTCCCTTCATCATCACCAAAACCGCCTGCCTCTCCTTCTCCCTAATGTAATCTCATGGGTATTTTTCTCGACATCCTTCTGTGCTTTGGAGTAGTTCTGGCTCAAGCCACTTTTAGCACCCTTTTATCCGCCAAAGGGATTTACCCTGACTTATGTTTCATTCTAGCCTGCGTAATGGGATTTTACTCCGGTGAGCACAAGGGACTCATGATCGGCCTGACAGTCGGACTTTTCCAGGACATATTCACTCCAGGCGGTATTGGGATCAATATGATCTTAAAGGGACTCGCGGGAGGCTTGGCTGGCGTCACAACCCACACGTTTTCCACCGTCACTAGTCTCGCAATCATGCTTGTCACCTTCGCCCTGTCGTTAGGATGCGGATTGGCCTCTCTCGTCGTGGCCTATCCGGTGATAGATGCCCCAATCCTTTTTCACGCCCTCTCCTCGGGACTTTTCCCGCAAGGACTTTATAATAGCTTCCTGACCTTGGGGATATTCTGGTTCATTAGATACATTGGCCCATCGCTGAGTATGGTACACTTAGGCCGGGGAACACGATAAGACCCACACAATGCTGGACACTTCCCGCCAAGCTAATGAACTTGCCGATATTCAAAATCGGTTAATATTCGTCAAAATCGGCTTTCTGATGCTGTTGGTGTTGCTGGGGTTACGCCTTTGGCAATTACAGGTTCGAGACGGATTTCACTATCAAGAACTTGCCCGCGACAATCGCACTCGGTCCATTGTTTTGGAACCGGCTCGAGGGCTTTTGTATGATCGGAACGGCGAACTCCTCGCCAATAATATCCCCAGCTTCCAACTGTATGTTTCCTTGGAAGACATTCAGGACCGTGAGGCGCTTTTGGCTCAGCTACCTCATTACGTGGATATTGACCAACAAGAGATTTCCAATAAACTTTCAATGAAAAGTCGAAGAGGCCGAGTCAAGATCAAAGCCGACATTACGCTGAAAGAGGCAGCGCTCATAGAATCGCACCGACTCGAACTCCCCGGTGTGGTGATTCAACCGGAATATCAGCGTCACTATCCACTCAACAATTACGCCTCGCACGTCCTGGGTTACGTAGGTGAAATTTCCGAATCCCAGCTTAAAGACCCAGAATTTTCCAATCTTCAGGGAGGACGCATCATCGGTCAAAATGGGGTAGAGCGGACATTTGATGAATATCTTCTTGGAGAAACCGGAGAGGAAGTAATTGAAGTCGATGCGCTGGGGTATCCAAAACGGTCTCTCTCAGTTCGACGTCCCCTGGCCGGAGATGACCTGTACCTGACTCTCGACATTCGACTTCAACGCCTCGCAGAAGACCTTCTGGGGCAGGAAGCCGGGGCCATTGTTGCCCTAAATCCCTGGAATGGAGACATCCTGGCCCTGGCGAGTAAACCCGGGTTCAATCCTAATGATGTTTCGGGAGGGATTAGTGCCAAAGACTGGCAACGATTTATCAAAGATACACGCCACCCCCTCACCAATCGCGCCATTCAAGGCCAATATCCTCCGGGGTCGGTATTTAAAATCATTATGGCCGCGGCCCTCCTAGAGACTCAAACCCTCGGCGCACAGGAAATGATACCCTGCCATGGAACATTTCCTTTTGGAAGGCGAGTCTTTCGTGATTGGAAAGCGGGAGGCCATGGTCAGGTTGACTTAACCAAAGCTATTGCGGAATCGTGCGATGTTTACTTTTACAAAGCCGGCAATCAATTGGGCATTGATCCCATCGCCACCTATGCCCGTCTGTTCGGATTAGGTGAAAAAACCGGCATTGCCCTTCCTTCCGAACGGTCTGGCCTTGTCCCTTCCTCGGAATGGAAAAAAAGGGTCAAACGGGAACCATGGTACCCTGGAGAAACCATTTCCATATCTATTGGACAAGGGTTTTTAACCGTGACTCCCATTCAGATGGCGAAGGTGGCCTCCATCGTAGCAACCAATGGACGAGTGGTCCAACCCCGGTTGCTCAAAGCCTCTCGACTTCGACGAACCGGCACACTCAAAGAAAAGCCTGAACCACCCTTTCGACAATTGGCCATCTCTCCCCAAACATTTGCGCATATCAAGAAAGGATTGGCTGCCGTCGTCACAAAGGGAACAGCCAAACTGGCGCAATCAGAAATCGTGAGCATTGCCGGAAAGACTGGAACGGCACAAGTCGTGGCCCTGAAGCCGGACGGGGACAAGGGAAAAAACAAGGAACTTCAAAAAGAATTTCGAGACCACGCGTGGTTTGTGGCCTTTGCTCCCGTAGAACACCCGAAGATTGCCGTGGCGGTATTAGTTGAGCACATGGGGCATGGGGGCTCAGCGTCCGCTCCCTTGGCCAAGACACTCATCGAAGCGTATATGGGATTTGAGACCATCCAAGAACCTTCTCTTTAATCAGGAATCCTCTCCCAAAGGACCTAGCACAACGCATCTCATGCCATTAATGAACGACAATGTGAATCGCCGGGGACTCGATGCCTTCGATTGGTGTTTCCTGGGTGTCATTATGGCGATTATCTCTGCAGGCATCCTATCAATTTATAGCGTTACCAACCCTCAGACGACAGCCGGATTCCCTATTTATCTCAAGCAAGCCACATGGATGGTCGTCGGTTTCCTAGCCTTTCTCGTTGCAGTAGGTATTGACTATCACAAGCTTGCTCGTCTTTCCTACCTGCTCTATGGGATCGGTCTGATCTTACTCATAATCGTGTTAATCGCAGGAAAAACCAGTCGGGGCTCTCAACGATGGATTCCTCTTGGCCCCTTTGCGGTCCAGCCATCAGAGTTCATTAAGATTCCTTTGCTACTCATGCTGGCTGCTTACTATGGGGCATCCACCCGTGAAGGCTGGGTGCGTCGATTGATCATACCCGGACTGATCGTGCTTCCAGGATTTTTACTCATCCTCAAGCAACCTGACTTAGGAAGTAGCTTGGGCTTTTTGGCCATTTTTCTTGTCGTGATTCTCACTGTGGGCATGAAATCCAAGGCCTTTGGATTTGTAATTTTGGCAGCGCTTATGTTGTTCCCCTTTGCCTGGGGCGGGGTCTGGGGCTCCCTGCACGAGTACCAACAGGATCGGATTCTCAGCTTTGTCGATCCCAATTCTGATCCGGGCGGCAAAGGATATCATGGGCTTCAATCGCGCATTGCCATTGGTTCAGGCCAATTACTGGGAAAGGGATTATATGGGGGAACGCAAACTCAATTTAAATTTCTTCCTGAAGGCCACACTGATTTTGTGTTTGCCGTTTTCGCAGAGGAATGGGGCTTTATTGGATCAATGGTCTTGCTGTCCTTATATATTCTTTTGTTTTTGATGGGTTTAGAAATCGCGTTTAAGGCTAAAGACATCGTCGGGACTCTCTTGGCTGTTGGGGTGGTAACCATGATAGCCTTTGGAGTTGTCGTCAATATTGCCATGACATCCGGTCTGGCCCCCGTTGTGGGCATTCCTCTTCCTCTCATGAGCTATGGAGGCAGCGCCATGGTGGTGAATCTCACGGCTTTGGGACTTTTGCTCAACGTGAAACGGAGACGCCTATCACTGCTTTAGGTATCATATACCCTGTGGCTTGATCCTGATAGCGTTGGTCAGGTTATCGCATAAATTGGGAAACAACGGAGAATTCGATTCAGAACAGTCCCAAAGACATGATTTCATACCGTAATCGCTTACAATTATTGACAGAATGGGCACAGAGCTATTTCAGATTTTGACAGGCAGATCCAACTAATTGGCTCAGCCACATCAACGACTTCTCTTCGCCAAGAATATTGACGAAGAATAGCTTCTGGTCCCTTCTCAGAATATAGGGAGATAACTATGGGAGTAGAAATTGCCATTAGCGTCACTCGTGAAGAAACACGGGTTGCCGTGCTCGACAATCGTGTCGTGACGGAATTGTATGTTGACCGTCCAAGAAAAAAAGATTTTGTGGGGGACATTTACAAAGGCAAGGTCATTAAAGTTCTGCCAGGTATGCAAGCGGCCTTTGTCGATATTGGACTAGATCGGGCCGCGTTCATCCATGTATCCGATCTTTCGGTCGGAACGGAACCCGGGGATACCCTCGTGGATAGTGAAGAAGATGAACGGAATCAAGATCTGCCGCGTCCTCGGCGCCAAACCGCACGTCCTATTGAAAACCTGTTGACAGAAGGCCAGGAACTCCTTGTCCAAATTTCCAAAGGCCCCATCGGCACCAAGGGGCCTCGGATTACCACCTACGTCTCCCTTCCCGGACGTTTTTTGGTGCTCATGCCCAATGTCGACCATATTGGCGTGTCGCGACGAATTACAAAGGAAGAAGAGCGACATCGCCTGAAGGACCTCATGCGGCGCATCCGGAAACCCGAGTATGGATACATCGTCCGAACCGTGTGCGAGGATATACCGGAAGACGATCTCCAAACCGACGTGAGATTCCTAACAGCCTTATGGGAGGACACACTCAAAGCGGCCAGCAGCCAGCCGGCCCCGTCCCTCTTGCATACGGATCTATCCCTCCCACTCCGGGTGGTGCGAGACTTATTCACCAAAAAAGTCGATCGCCTATTAATTGACGCAAAACCGGATTTTGAGGAAGTAAAAGATTTTGTCCGGCGTTATCTTCCGGAACAGGCCTCTCGCGTGCATTTTTATGACAAGAAGCAGGAAGGGTTATTCGATCACTTGGGGATCGAATTGGAAATTACCCGAGCCCTAAGCCGGAAAGTCTGGCTCAAGTCCGGAGGGCACATTGTGATTGATCACACAGAAGCCATGACGGTGGTGGACGTCAATACGGGGCGGTTTGTGGGAAAACGCGACCAGGAAGAAACGATTTTAAAAAATAATCTGGAGGCCGCGAAAGAGATTGGTTACCAGATCAAATTACGCGGCATTGGTGGCATCATCATTATTGATTTCATTGACATGGAACGGGAACGGAACCGCGAAAAAGTGTATCAGGCTACCCTGGACGCACTGGCAGGCGATAAGGCGCAAACACGCATTTCGCGTATTTCCGACCTTGGGCTCATCGAGATTTCACGTGAACGCGTCCGTGAAGATCTGTTACGGACGTTATCAGAAGTATGTGGTGACTGCGAGGGAAGAGGGTATACCAAATCTACTATGACCGTCGCTTATGAAATTTTTCGGGATATCCGGCGCATCGGAATGACTCGGGGACAACCACAACAAATTGTGGTCGGTGCCAACCCCAAAGTTATTGAGCTCATTTTCGAAACCGAGCACAGTAGCATTGAGCAACTCGAACAGGAATTCCAACAACCAATATTATTTGAAGCAGATCCCCTACTACACCTTGAGCAATATGACATCGTAGTGGTAGGAAAATTGACCTCACGTACCGAATCTCGGACTGCATCCTAACCACGTGAGAACGATTGCATCATGAACGAGACTCTCCACTATCCAGCTCCATCACCAATAACACCTGCCTCCAGGAACAGAAAAGATTGGGGATTCAGATCCTTCCTTCAACTCTGGAAAAATCAGGAGGTCTTCATCCCCCAAGGTCGAACTTGGAGCGGTTTGTGGTTGGAGGGTCATGCGGACAGCCCATCTGATGGTGATCTCCAGATGCGTATTCGCCATTTCCACAAAGGATCTGGATGACCTCACCCCTGCAAGGCTGGCTGGAACTTCTGGCAGTCAAAGGACTCGGCCCTGTTACCTATACCCGACTCATCAAACGGTTCGGCTCGCCAGAATCCATTCGTTCCTTAAATACCCAGACACTCATATCAATAGGTGAAATTTCGCCTTCATTGGCCAAGGCGCTTCATCAACCCATATCTCATGAGGCACAAGATCTCATTGCTAAAGAATTGCAAGCCGTCCAGGATGGGCGATTCTCTATTTTGACACTGACAGACGCTCACTATCCGCCCCGATTAAAAACCATTACAGATCCTCCTCCGGTAATTTGGTATACAGGCCAGCTCCAAGACCGCGATCAACAGGCCCTTGCGGTAGTCGGTTCAAGAAAAGGTTCGCACATCGGGCGGACATTCACACGACAACTGAGCGGCGATTTAGCTGCACTGGGCTTTACAATTGTGAGTGGTCTGGCCAGGGGCATTGATGCCGCAGCCCACGAAGGCGCATTGGGCACACATGGGAGAACCCTGGCGGTTCTTGGATGTGGCATTGACCGCACTTATCCGCCTGAACACAGTCTGCTACGGCAACGCATTGAACAGCAGGGAGCTGTTCTTTCTGAATTTCCCATGGGAGCCCCTCCCCATTCTTACCATTTTCCTCAACGTAATAGGATCATTAGTGGACTCTCACTTGGTGTGATCGTCGCGGAAGCGACCTCCCGCAGTGGGTCCCTCATTACCGCTCGGATGGCTTTAGAGCAAAATCGTGAGGTCTTCGCCATACCAGGAAATGTGACCAATACGTTGACTCGTGGCCCTCACCGCCTTATTAAAGAGGGAGCGAAATTAGTCGAAAACTCTATAGATGTTGTGGAAGAAATTCTTCCTATGTTAGAACCCTCTTTCCGAGATCAACTTGAGAAACAACAAGGCGCGCTTCATCCTCAACCTTCCGCGCCTTCACTAGGAACAGAGGAACAACATCTGTTTGATTGCATTTCACTTGAGCCTGTTTCCCTAGACGATTTAATGACGCAATGTACCTATACCTCATCTGAGGTCATAAGCATTCTCTTGTCTTTGGAAATCAAAGGGCTTATAAAGCAGATACCGGGTCTGCAGTATGTCCGGATGAGTATCCAATAGTACACAACTCATCCTTCCCCTATGGGAATTGTGCTCGTGAACAACTCATGACTCTCATCACTGTCTATGGCTAGATCACTCGTTATCGTCGAATCGCCCACCAAGGCGAAAACACTATCCAAATATCTAGGGCGAAATTACCAGGTCATTGCCTCAGTCGGCCATCTTAAGGATCTGCCGAAAAGCAAACTCGGAATTGACCTCGAGCATAATTTCGACCCGCAATACATCGTCATTCGTGGAAAAAGTAAAATTCTGAAAGAAATCAAAGCCAGCGCGAAAAAGGCCAAGCAAATTTTCCTGGCTGCTGACCCCGACCGTGAAGGTGAAGCCATTGCCTGGCATATTGCCGAGGAACTTAACGGTAACGGACAACACATTCATCGGGTTCTTCTGAATGAGATCACCGAAACATCTGTAAAACGGGCACTCAAAACACCTGGCACCATCGACATGAAAAAAGTGAATGCCCAACAAGCCCGCCGGGTGTTGGACCGCCTTGTCGGCTATCTCCTCAGTCCACTGTTATGGAAAAAAGTGCGACGGGGTCTGAGTGCGGGCCGAGTGCAATCCGTCGCCGTTCGGGTCATCTGTGAGCGGGAGGCGGAACGGGAAGCTTTCCAACCCGAAGAATATTGGTCTATTACCGCCACCCTTGTCGGTCAGCATCCCCCACCCTTTCAGGCCCGACTCCATGAGATTGATGGTGAACGAGTCACCGTCCGAACCCAAGCGGAGACGGAGCAAATCCTCCAGGATTTAGAAGGTGCCTCCTTTGTGGTTTCTCACATTGATCAGAAAGAAAAACGTCGAAGTCCATCCGCCCCCTTCATTACCAGTCGTCTCCAACAGGACAGTGCCAGAAAACTCCGTTTTCCCGCAAAAAAAACCATGATGTTGGCACAACGCCTCTATGAAGGCATCGAAATTGGGCAAGAGGGTCAAGTGGGACTCATTACCTATATGCGGACAGACTCCACGCGCATTGCCCCTGAGGCCCTGGAAGACGTCCGTGGATACATTCAAGAGTCATTTGGACAGCCCTATCTTTCTGCCCAACCGAATGTATACAAAACACAAAAGGCTGCGCAGGAAGCCCATGAAGCTATTAGGCCCACATCCGTTAAACGTGATCCGGAAAGTCTTCGAGGCTTATTAGAGCCTGACCTGTACAAACTCTATAAATTGATTTGGAACCGGTTCGTTGCTTCTCAAATGACGCAAGGACTAGATTTAGTTACGCAAGTTGACGTCAAGGCGAAACGGTATATTTTTCGGGCAAGTGGAACCGTTGAAAAATTCGACGGCTATCGTCGAGTCTATCGAGAGGAAATCGAACAACCCACAGAAGGTATGGCGTCCAGCGAAGATAGTATGTCGACAGCAAGCCTCACCTTGCCCGATCTTTCAGACGGAGAATCCCTGACTCTCCAAAACGGCTCAGAAGAGGCGATCGTGTCCAAACAACATTTCACCCAGCCTCCACCACGGTATAATGAGGCCTTGCTCATTCGGGAGATGGAAGAAAAGGGGATTGGCCGGCCTTCGACCTATGCCACCATTATTTCTACCATTCAAGACCGACATTATGTGGAAAAAGAGGAAGCACGCCTACGACCAACCGAATTAGGGAGATTGGTCAATGACCGACTCGTGAACCACTTTCCTGATGTGTTCGATGTAGAATTCACCGCGAGAATGGAAAATGAACTGGATAGTATCGAAGAAGGTGAAAAGGATTGGGTGACTGCCGTCAAAGATTTTTATACACCATTCATTAAAGACCTGGAATCTGCGGAAGTGAATATGGAGGACCTGAAAGGCAAGGAAGAGCCCACGGAAGTCCTCTGTGACAAATGTGGGAAGCAGATGGTAATTAAATGGGGTCGCAATGGTCATTTTCTTGCCTGCCCAGGCTACCCTGAGTGCAAAAATACGAAAGAATTTACCAAGGATGAGGACGGAAGCGTTCAAGTCGTGGAGACAAAAGTCGAAACCACTGACGAAGTTTGCACGAAATGCGGCAGCGGGATGGTGGTCAAGAGAGGCCGATTTGGAAATTTCCTCGCCTGTTCCCAATACCCTGAATGTAAAACCACAAAACCCTTAAAGTTAGGCGTCAAATGCGCTGTCAGCGACTGCGGGGGCGACCTGGTTCAAAAACGCACAAAAAAAGGCAAGACATTTTATTCCTGCAGCAATTATCCTACCTGCACCTTTGCGATCTGGGATCGACCCATCAACCGTCCATGCCCACAATGCCAGGCTCCATTTTTGATCGAAAAAATCAGAAAACAAACAGGAAGCAAAATACTCTGTCACAATGCGGAATGCGGGTATGAGGAAATAGCGGCACCAACGGAGAAGAAACCAGAACCAGCTTAAGATCCGACGGCGGGTTTGATGCCTTTCTGATGCTCAAAGACTTTGATAGGGTCACCCTTGCCGTGAATAAACTCTTCGGTCACCAACACCTCTTTCACCTCGGCCTGCGACGGCAGCTCATACATCAAGTCTAACATCACCGATTCTAAGACCGCCCGAAGTCCACGTGCTCCTGTTTTTTGCAGATGGGCTTTGTTGGCAATCGCCAATAACGCTCCATCAGCAAACTTCAATTTCACTTTATCTAAGGATAATAACTTCTGATATTGCTTGATCAACGCGTTTTTAGGTTCCGTTAAAATGCGGACCAAGGCCGGCTCATCCAATTGATCAAGAGCGGCGACAATCGGCATGCGACCGATAATTTCAGGAATCAACCCATATTGGAGCAAATCTTCCGGCTCCACTTTGGAGAATAAGTCACCAATTTGATGTTGGCCACGTATCTTCACATCGGCCCCAAAGCCCATCCGCTTTTGGTTCAACCTCCGCTCAATGATGGAATCCAATCCCACGAACGCCCCACCACAAATAAATAATATATTGGTTGTATTGACTTGAATAAACTCCTGATGCGGATGTTTTCTTCCCCCTTGAGGGGGCACATTGGCCACGGTCCCTTCAATGAGCTTTAACAACGCCTGCTGGACACCCTCACCTGAGACATCCCGCGTAATTGAAGGGCTATCGGCCTTACGGGTAATTTTGTCAATTTCATCAATGTACACGATTCCCCGTTCTGCACGCTCAACTTCATAGTCTGCAGCCTGGAGAAGTTTCAAGATAATATTTTCAACATCTTCCCCCACATACCCAGCTTCTGTCAGCGTCGTCGCATCTGCAATCGTAAATGGTACATCCAGGTAATGAGCTAGCGTTTGAGCAAATAAAGTTTTTCCTGTCCCCGTCGGTCCGACAATCAGAATATTGCCCTTTTGAAGTTCAACATCCCCGATTTCATTTGCTGATATACGCTTATAATGGTTATAGACGGCAACCGAAAGAACCTTTTTGGCCTGATCCTGTCCGATAATGTATTGATCAAGATGTTGGTGGATATCCACCGGCTTGCACAGTTTCGCCGAAATCTCTTGGCGGGACTCCTGCCAATCCTCGGAGATAATTTCATTACACAAGCCGACACATTCATCACAAATATAGACCGTCGGACCTGCAATAAGTTTTCGAACCTGATCACGGTTCTTGCCGCAGAAAGAGCAACGAAGATTGGCTTCGGACTTTGCTTGTCTTGCCATAAGTAGTGCCTCCTTTGCCCTTAATCCTTACTTTTTGAACCTGCCTTGGTGTCGTCCTTGTGTCCCTTTTCCTGACTTCGGACGATGACCTCATCAATCAATCCGTACGCTTTGGCTTCTTCTCCAGACAAAAAATAATCTCGTTCGGTATCTTGAGAGATTCTATCCAGCG
>JAGQKG010000082.1 GCA_020430245.1 Nitrospira sp. | reverse complement strand
GTACAATACCACCCTTCCCCATGGGAATTGGTGAAAGGGAGAATCAGGAAATCCGGTATTTAACCACGCAACTCCACAGGAAATCAGAAATCCAAGGACTAGATGAGAAAGGTCATACTTCCCTGACAACACGAGCCAGACACCAAAAAGAGCCACCGCATTGGCAATAAACTGCTTCGAAAATGAAAGCTTCATTCTCATCAATCTTCAGACCGGCAAGAAGGCGTCTCTTCTCTCATTAGGCCCACTCAGATAAAAAAAAGCCAACCAAAATTTTTTCGAATACGGCATTCAAAAAACCTGGTTAGCTTGTACTGTCTCCAGTCAGTTCCTCACTCCGGAAAAACTGGAAACCCTACGGGCATGATGAATAATGTTTCGGCCACCCTGATGCTCCCAATCTTCTCGATCAGTCTGCGACCGGGCACAAGAGTGACCTCATCGTTTTAAAAATACGTTAGCCTGTGACCTTATACCAAGCATTTCCTTCCACCCACAACTCCAAATCAAATGAAAAGGTTTGAGTGGAGTCTTCTGACCAGTCTGTCTAAGCCCACTTGAATCTTTAGCTTACGCCGAAAGCCCGAAACTAAAAATCGCTCGCCCGATCAGCTGAAAAGGACGAGATTTTTGACCGGGATTTTTCTGCACATTCAGCGTCGACATGGTTTTCCTTCTTATCCTGGAATTATGGATTGATCGTGACGGGCTCCCATTTTGAATTAGCTAGATATCGTGAGAAAAATTTAGTGTCTGGATCAACCGCCAGAACTTTCATCCATTGGTTATGGAATATATGCTGGAGCAAAGTGTGTTTCTGAATGATGGACTCTATTCGATCGGGCGGTGCCTCAATGATCGCGAGTAAACGCATGGGTTCATGGTAGCGCCGCGCCCCATCGTTCACCGATTGAAGTGGAAGGCCATTTTGCAAATCGCTTTGACTTCCCAACATCACACCAACTCCAGCAACCATATTGTGAATCACCTTGCTCCCACTCCCATATGTCCAAGGATCCACCGCCGAAAAATAATACGTCAAGTTAATCAATTCTCCCACGATGAGAGGCGCGGTCATGATTTTTTCAAGAAGACTCCCTTGGGGATCTGAGGAAGGGTCGTAGGAATGCAAAAAAACTCTCCCATCCAAATTCAGCCCTTTGGTGAGAGCCCGCCTCCCGATCAAAAATGCCGCGTTTCCTGACAAACCCCATTCAGGCCGTGGATTTGCCCAATCCCTGCTTCGTTCCCTGACATGCTTGAACGCTTCATTGGGAGACACCGCGGTCGGAGCGCCCGGAATTCGCTGGCATCGTTCCACTGCCTGATGTGTACCAGCCTGCTCCAAGTCCCTTACCAACAGGGCTAAATCCTCTACATGGCTAGCTGGAACATCGACAAGGTCATACATCGTTACTCGATCTGTGGTTGTGTTGTGTTTGGCGGGAAGAAACCAGGTATCTTCCGGAATGACCAAATCGTGGTCCTTCAGAATTTTCCGGACCTCCGGATTATTCGCCATGGCTGAAAAAACACGGGCATTCGGGTCACCATGACTTCCTCCACAGGCGCCACAATCCAGGGCCGCATAGTAGGGATTATTATCCGACTGGCTTCCATGACCGCAAACCATCACAAACCGGCCAAACTGTTTCGTCAGTCCAATCACACGCAACCCGCCTTCCACAAAGGCCGCTTGCTCCAAAATGGTGAACCCTCGGGTCAACTCTCCCAAACCCTTCCTTTCCTGCTTGTCCTCATCGGAAGGCTCGACAGGAATATGCGTGGCCACGGTGTTCCAGAGGCAGCCCAGCACCCACTGTTTAATTGTATCGAAGGAAGCTCGAAACAGCGTTTTTCCTACCAACCCGAAGCTAAAAAACATTCCCAGCACATCAATCAACATAAAAGAGGCAATGGGGTTGTGTTTCAAATCATGGAAGAGGTGATGAATAAGTTGGTGCCACCTGGCCCCCGAGAGATAGTCCTTTATCTTTTCATTCTGCCCGACTCGCGGCACTTCACTTACTTCCGCAGTTGGTGTCAATAAAATGGGACACAACGCCAGGTGGTCGTGGGTATCAAAACCCACATAACTCATGGGCACCCCAAAGAATCCGGCATACCCAAAAGTTTCGTAAGGCCCCTGCGCTTCAAGATGACGACGAAACGACTCTGAGCGCGCATCGATACAAAAAATCCCTTGCGCCCGGGGCCGTTCATTGATGACCAGGTTCACGGCTGGATGCCTGCTGATGGCCATCAGTAACTGCTCCCGATAAACGTCCTCATACGCATCAAGCCATACCGGCCCATGTGCAGACTGGGGAAAGAGATCCAGCCATTCCAGTAACGTTGAAATGTCGCGTTGAGATAATTCATGCACCTCAATGGGGGCCAATTCCAAAAACTGAGCCAGATGAAAAAGTCGCCAAGCTTGATGACATACTCCGTGGATATAAGGGTCGGTGGCGTGAGAAGAAGAAAGTCTCAACTCCTGTTGACGCTCATGATGTTTGTTCCAGTGGGCCAAAAGTGCAGGTACGGTCCCCTTGATGCCCCATTCCCGTTGGCAGAGTCCCTCCACCATTCCCCATTCATAAAAGAGCCGGACAGCGAGATATTGCAAGGGATCAATGGGGTAAGCTCCTTGGGCAGGATAACCGGCATGGTCTCCACGCCAACGGATAAATCCCGCCCATCCAGGCAATTGCGCCAGGTGCCGGGAGAGATACTCTCGCCATCGTTCTTTCGGAATATTGAGATCCTGCAGATGCTTGCACAGCATCTCTTCTGGGACATCGGACAATTGGCAAAATTTTTCTTGAAGCTGTGAAATCCCAAGAAATCTTGCCGAGAGATCACCTTGCACAAGTTCGCGCCAGGCCGCATAAAATCCCTTTTCCCTTGCAGGCATGCTCCACCCGGCAACCCCCTCATCAACAAAGGCCGCAATCCACTTAATCATGTGCCCATTGATGGCCTCAACGATCTCGCTCCCCGTCATACGGTCCAGCCAATCACCCAAGGTTCTGTCAGTAGGTAAATCAACCGGGACCTGATGAGCCTCTTCCTTACTCCGACTGAGAGGGGGTGCATGAGAAAGAGCCGAACCCGACAAAGGGTCAGCCAATTGGCAAGCGGCCAACGAACTTTTCCAGAGGTTGTGCAGATAAGCAGACTCCGGATTCTGCCGACACTTCTCGCACTCCCGGATTGTTCGGTCAATAATGGAGGTTCGAGAATCCTCCGGAAGATCGGATCGAAATTGTGTGGTCAGACCCTCTAATTCCAGGGTCCACGTCATCAGCACAGCAGGTAGGGTTTCAATGCCGTGTACGGCATGAATTCGCCAGACATCTTGGACATGAATGGTGCGTGCTCCAACTCGAATGGTAGCCCGTAAAGGCAATGGGGGCCCCACCCGTCGAAGTGCCCGTTCAAGAGCCGGTAAAGTAATCCGACCTTGATAAAAGAATTGGCGATACTCTTCAACAGGCAGAAACCCCTTGGCACCCAACAACTGATTTGCTGCCTCAATCGCACGGGCAAAGGGTAAATGCTCGAGGTCCCGAATGGGATTGTAATAGGCAAAGGTTTTCATCGGCCAATATGGCCCGATGGGCTGACACGCCTCATCAACGATTTCTCGAAGCCATTTCCAATTCGTCACCGCTGAACGATCTTGCTCAACCTTGTTCATTGCCCCATTTCTACTTTTTTTAAGAGCACGGACATCTCATAGCGTCAACCCAAGGTTTAAAGAAACCATTCGTGCTCTTACTGGAAAAAATAACGGGAATCAGGCTGAAATGGCAGAAGGGAAAACCTGACAAGACCATGCCCCCAACTCATTAAATTTAGGTTAGTTTAGCCGCGTGCAATAAATTCTATTTACAATAAAAAAGCCAACCGAGGGACGTCTCCTCTTGTTGGCTTCAGGAGATCACTCGGTTGGCTTATTCTATCGCTTACCTCAATCACAAGGTGAATGATGCAGGCGATCCGACAAACCCGTTCTACAATCAAAGTCAAAACCAGCACAGATACCATCCTCCTCAGACATTCGAGGAGAAGCCCGTCCTCTTCTTGACCTCTTCATGAACATTACGCTTATATCAGGGGGATAGGCTGTTCCTCAAGTTTCCAAGATTTTCTTTGGGAATGTGCAACCATCCGACATTGATGGGTAAGATCACTCTTGCCAGAAAACACTACCCCATGAAACACTCCGTTACACGAGGTGAAATGGAATCGGCAATCCGAAATGCCATCATTAAATTTGAGCAGGAATTCATGGGCCGCGGCCCCACCGATGTTCGGGCCTCGATACTTCGTGACACTATTCTCATTCGTCTCAAGGGCGTTCTGACGCCAGCTGAACGCCAGCTGGCCAAGAGTGAAGAAGGCATTGGAATGGTCAAACAGATGCGCCAAAATCTCATTTCTCAAGGAAGAGAGCAACTGTGTCGTGAAATATTGGAGATCACCGGAGTGGGAACTACCGCTCTTTTTACAGATATCGATACCCGGATCGAAGAGCGCATCATCGTCCTGACTTTAGATCGTGACCTGGAAGCGACATTTCGGTAAAAAGCCTCAATTGAGACACCAACACCTTGCATATACCATGTGAACAACTGCGCCAATTAGACCGTTTTGGAATTCTTATGCCCTTGCTTTCTCATTTCCTTGCTTTCCCTTTTCTTGGCTTTTTAAATAGATAACAAAATTTGACTCTTGACTTCCCGTGGATTTGGCTTATCTTTGAAGTATGAAAAAACAGCGCGTTTTGACTCATGATGAGAAAAAAGCTTCTGAGGCAGCCTTTCGGGGATTGCCGATGAATGATTCGTGGACGGATTCGGCTAAAACTGTGTATGAAGGTCTTCTTCAAGCATTAGGTAAGACACCTCTGACCGATTCTATTCCCCCAGAAAAAGATCACACCGAGTCTGAGGAAAGGCTTGATCTTTTACCTTCAGGTTTCCCTGAACCATCTCGGACATCTCTTTCACTCAGCTCCGGTGATGTTCCTGCTGAATTTGAATCACTCCCGATTCGATCCCGAAAGGAAGCCATTGAGTCTGGAATCCTTAAGGATGTCACCCCAACCGCCCAAAGCGTGGGATTGGATTTCTGCGTGGGCATGACCAACCCCCTCTGGGATCAATACATCACTTCTTCTCCAGATTTTACAGAAGAACGTATTCAAACCCGCTTGCGCGATACACTAGTTGCGGTGCGCCTCAGATTAGCCAGCCTGAAGACACCAACTGCACTGGTTGATGTTCCCATCTTGTTACAATTTTCTCCCGAACCGACCCCTCAGCTCTGCCTCACCTTCGCGCTATTTCACAAGGATCCGGTTGATGGCGATTGCCTGCTCCTGATTCATCCAGGCGAGGTCTTCGCGAACCGTCAAGCATTTGAGAATAACTAACCCGCTCACCGCCATACTTCAGGACACTTTTGTCGGCAAGAAAAGGCTTCTTCCATGTCCTCCCTCGTCCCGCTTGGGGTTATTGCAGGCTGATATTGCTCAAAATAGATCCTCAGCATTGTCTTGGAACTCCTAACAATGAGTGATGAGGCAAAAAGCTAGTGGAGTGAGAAGCAAGGAAGTTGAAAATGAGGTGGTGTACTCCTCCTGCTTCCTATGCTGCACACCATAAAAATGAGAAAGGCAATGAGGATCCCCAAGTTTTCTGAAAAGGCCAAGCCCGTGAGCCATAAGCTCACGGGCTTAAAACCTTTAGCAAAACAAGAACGAAGTAAACTCCCTTTATTCCAAATCGCTGGGATTGTTAAATAACGCAGGCAGGGCAATATTACCATGTCCATATTGCGGGAAATTCGGGGCCTGGTGATCCCCCGGATTCAAATTGGAAGCCGTATCGTCCGGCGGAAACAAGATCAATGTCTGTAAAAAATCGATAACCTGCCCTTGCTTTACATCCGGTAACCGGGCAAACCGATCTCGCGCTTCCTTCGCTTCACCGCCGTGCCGCATGATGACCGACCATAGATCGCTACTCCGCCCGTCATGCCCGTAAGGAGCAGTTGTGCCCACTCCCCATAGTGGTTCGGTCATAAACTCCTTGGTCAACGTGCCATCAAAGTTGCGTTCCCAGAAGTTGGGGCCAAGATTATGCCGTTTGAAATCCGCATAAATATTCTTCACGACAAACCGCTGACCCTTGGGCTTTTTCACCGAAGGCGAACCCGATGCCGGGACTTCTTGGAACAGGGGGGTCGCCACGGCGAATAGGTCATTAAATATCCCTTTCTGTTCGTTAAACGAAGTTTCCACATCAGCCACCCGCCGATCTTTCTCAATGACCAAATTTTGGATATGACAGCCGGTGCATTGAATATCCTGGAAGACCTTTTCACCTTTTTCGGCATCATGCGTCCGGCGCCCAATAGCAGGTTTAAAATAATTCAATAAATAGAACTCGAGGTGGTCCACCACACTCACGGGAATTTCATTGGCGACCCCATCTCGATCAGGATCATCACTTACGCTGGAAGCCGGTGTCCCTTCGATTTTATCAATCTTTCCATTCAACACCATTCCCGCTGGCGTCACCACCTCCTCACCGCCAATAGCTTTGGCAAGATCAGGATCAAAGGCTTCAAGGCCCATTTCTGCATTCAACGCTCCTACCACAAATTCTCTTATGGAAATGGTACCCCCATGGTGAAAAAACGGCCGTACCCGGAGATCCGAATCGACGCCTTCTAATCGTGATGGATCCACCGAACCATCAGGATTCACTCTAATGCTTCCATAGGAAATGTCTTTGCTCTTTAACGACACCTCCACCGATCGCCCTCTTTGCTTGGCTTGGACAATGGCCCGATCCCGGGCTTGCCGTAGATCTTGAGTAATTTCATCGGCAAGCATCTCAATAATCCCTAACCCGAATAAATGGGGAGCATCCCGGCTATCTGGTCGGGTAAACACGTCTCCACCAAACCCCGCAGCTCCACGTGGGCGTCCGTGGCAACCAGCACAACTATCGACAAGCCCGGCACCGATTGACCCCTCAGCCGCAATATCCCCATGGCCATCACCCGTCCGCGGACCAAAGCCCTGCTCGAGAGTAAACTTTCGCTGGAAAAGATTTCGACCACGCCGAATGGAACGAAACGGATCCCGGTTAATAATGTAGAGCGAAGAATCGGGAGTGTTAATATCTCCACGACCCGCCCCAATTTGCTGCTCTAACGTTTTCTGAATTCCCGCTTGTTCATTGTTCGGGCTTTGCGTAATATCCGTTTCCTGTGCCTGCGCTCCAGGTAAACCTGTTACAAACGACACCGTGCTCAGCACTAGGAATAAAAAGAACAGAGGCAAGCCTCTTTGCTCATACTCTTGCATGACAGACCTCCCTTACCTGAGGGTGAAACGGTTGAAATGAATGAGGGGGAATCAGACTTCTCGGAAAAAAACAGCTGAAATTAACGGGGGGAAGGACGGACTTCTTTCCTAATGTGAAAAAATTTTTCAATCATTAAAAAATAAATTTAGACAAAAATGACTTTGTTGTTTATTTTTTATAAGAGGGAAAGAACCAAAGCAAGTTCAATGCCAGGGCATGAAATACTAAAGACACAGAGGGTTTTGCCCTGAGGGTCCATTGGATTTATGATTGTGAAATGTCATTCCCAGAAATTCTGCATGGTTTACCCTTCGGTTTGTATTCGTCTGTTTGATGAACGTTCCTTATATTTTGGGTCACAGTAGATTGCAGGAACCCCGTTTGACAGAAAAATTTTAAAAGAGAAGATGGCCTTGTCTGCTGAACAATCACCTCTTCACGAACCGCCACTAAATCCTTTCGGGGGAAAAACGTTAATTGTGGACGCGGAGCGCCCAGGTTGCTTCACCCGACCCAGCGAAGCTCTCGTACAAGCTCAAGAAGATGATCAAATATTCATTCGACCGGGGGTTTATGAAGATCGGTTGGTAATGACTAAGCGAACCATCCATCTGATCGGCGCCGGACGGGACCAGGTCACCATATTCAATCGGCGGAGCGGTCCTTGTTATCTTCAGCGGGTTTCTGGCGGACACATCAGTGGCATCACCTTTCGTTATGTGGGCAGCGACCAACATTCTGCCATGAATATTTTAGATTCGGTGTGCACCATATCTCACTGCAGGGCAACAGAAGGACTTTTATCCGGAATCGTTATTTATGGACCGAATTGCCGCCCGACATTGCTCGGCAACGAGATTTCTCATAATCGGGAGTCCGGGATTTTTTCTTTTGCCGGAGCTCACCCGTATTTGCGCGAAAATGCGTGTTTTGGAAACCATCATTTTGGAATGGCCGCACGGGATGAGGGAACTCGACCCGATATGATTAAAAACATCTGTCGGGAAAATATGCTAAGTGGGATTCTCCTCTTTCACCTCGCCAAAGCGCTTATCCTCGAAAATTCCTGTGCAGAAAATGCCCATTGGGGAGTTGTGCTCACTCCGGACTGTGAAACCACGCCAAAACCTGAAGACCTTCACCAATCAAATCACCTGGCAGATAACCCTCGCGGGGCTTATACCCTCACCATGGAACCCTTGGCCGATATCGGTCGCTAGATCGAATCGCCGCACGGACCATTCACCTAGACAATTCAAGATGCTGGGCAACAAGGGGCTATGATAAGGTAGGCTATGTGGAAAGGACTTTTTAGGACCACTCGGAATGAATGATAATTTGTGGCATCAACTGAACGCTGTTTTGGGTAGCCTCACGGTCACGGTGGGACTCTGGTTGTTAGTAGGTGCATTACCGATGCCTATGGGAGTTGCTCTGGCGACCGGGTTCGCCATCCTGTTGGCCTGGAAAAGTCCGTCTATTGGATCTATCTGGGCGACCTCCACGCTCCTCTTAGGAGTGGAAAGTTTGGCGTGGCCCATCATGCAAATGGCTGATCTTCAAAAGTTGGGGCCAGAACCTCCATTAGAAGAATTGGAACGGATTTTTACCGCTGTCTTGTTTGGTCTGTTTTCCGGAGTGTTCTGGATGACTTTTGCCTATGGCATTTTCAAACGCACTCGAGGCACAGATTCCCCGACCGCCCCTTCCACCACAATTCCTAAAACCAAAAACCAAAAGAAACAGGCAAGAAGGAAATCCGGCTGATTACGCGATGAAGCCATATCGCCCCTATTGAATATCCATGGGGTCTACATTGAATTCGACGACCACAGGATCTTTGGGAAATGCGACCTCATACTCCCGCTGAATGTTTCGGAGACCTTGCCGTGCTTCCGCTAAATCAGCCGTTTTCATCAAAAAAAGCATACGATTTTTTTTGATCCGCCCGGGTTTTTTGGATGCCATCGGCCCCAAGATCATTGGCGTTCCCATGATCCCTTTTCCCTTTGCCCCATGAGCACTTCTCGCCTCAAACTCTCTCAATCGGTGATGTAAGAAGTCCACAACCCTTTGAACGCGTGGCATCTGAACCCCTGTCACAACCAACAAAATCACGTGGGTAGTCGGGGGATACCTTAAGAGGTCACGGAACTCCAATTCCTGGTCATAAAACATTTGGGGACGCTGTTGCGCGAGGGCCGTGAGGACATGATGATCAGGGATTCTGGTTTGGAGAATCACTTCACCGGGACCCTGTCCGTTTCGAGCCAGGGTCAGAGCTTTCGACAACATCTGAAACGTCCGTTCGGCTGATCGAAAGTTAGGAATATGGAGTCCAAGATCTGCTTGAGGAAACCCAATTACCGGAGCCGTAGGTGGTCCTGATTGATGAACTAGCAGTTCCGTCCCAATCAATACCCCAGTGTTCCCCTGCCGGAATTGGCGTAATATCGCATCAGCCGCCTCGGGAGTTTTCACATTTTCCCCATCAAACCGAGCAACAGAGACCGCCGGGAACAGACGGCTCACTTCTTCCTCCAGTCGTTGCGTTCCCGTACCCGAAAATCGAAATACCCTGCCCTTGCACGTAGGACAAGCTTCAGGAGTTGGTTGAATCCCCTCACAGTAAGTGCACACCAACCGCGAAGGTCGCTGATAGAGTTTTAATGGAACTCCGCAGGTAGGACAGGCCTGAGCCTTTCCACAATCCCGGCACACCAGTCCACCGGAAAACCCTTTGCGATTGAGAAGTAAAATTACTTGTCCCCCCTCGTCCAATGACCGGGTGATTCTGGTGATTAAAACCGGGGACAAGATGGTCTCATACGGTAAGGTTCGTAAATCGACCATTTTCACCTGTGGAATCTGCTGTAATGGGCATTCCATTTCCGCACCAATCTGCTCGGGAAAACGTCCGAATAATTCCATGGAAGGGTACGTGGAACTATACACTACAAGTGACTGGTCACATTCTCCCCGCATCCGAGCGACTTCCCGGGCATGAAAATATGGAAGGTGCTCATCTTTGTAGGACGGATCCTCCTCCTGATTGATCCAAACGAGCCCCAAACCAGGAATAGGCAGAAATAATGCCGATCGTGTTCCCACCACGACTTGCACATTGCCCTGTCGAATTCGTTCCCATCGAGCAGCACGATCCATCGTCGAGAGATGACCATGATAGACCTCAACCTCAATATTGCCAATGAGTCGTACAAGTTCGCCAAGGATTTCGGCCTGCTGCACTTCGGGCGCAAGGATGAGCACTCGACGGCCTTTATCCAGAATGGTCTGAATTATCTTGAACAACAGATCCCGTCGAACGGATTCCGATCCCACAACAGGCATCTCCTGAAAACCGCCGTCTTGGACCGCAGACAACAGGTGCTTCCATATCCGGTGGTCCTCAAAGAAGTTGAACGTCCTTTGTTGAACAGGTTCAGACTGCTCCCTGGCTTTTTCGGGAGAATCAAATAACCCTGGGAGAACTGAATGCACCGGCTTTCGCTCAACTCTGATTCCACGGACCGGGCTTTGAATCTTGGGCCCTGAAGACAAGGTCGTCCGTTCAATAATCCACCCCTTCTTTTTCCCAAGAGTCAAAATATCTGGAACGTTGTTCACCGTTCGCATAAGAGAGGATCGAAGCAATCCCCTGGGAGCCCGATCTAACTTGCGAAGCACTAACTGGACGTCAGATGCCAACGACCGGTCTGATAGGGCCGCACGACCTTCGTTCGTTAAGCATATCCGCCTCCTCACTTGTATTGCATGTGGGGGAACAATCAACCGCAAACATGCGGAGAGAGGAGCCAGGTAATATTCTGAAATTTTTTCAACCAGCTGAAGAAGGTTGTGTTCCAAAGGACGGTTCCCGGCATCGGCCTCCAAAGAAAGAATGGCACGTAGCGGTTTTTGATGGACTTGCGATTGCAGGAAGGAAGATTTTTTTGCCTCAAAGAGGGTGACGACCACCCCAGAGACCTCATTGGGGCCTAAAGGCACCACCACGAAGCTTCCCACATACAGGAGGGAAAGCAGATGGGAGGGGACTTGGTAGGTAAAGATTTGGAACCGCCTGCCTGGCAGGACAACGTCAGCAAGCATGAGTGATTACGGTTTTCATGAGCACCCAATTTTAGCAGCGAGTTGTTCTGTCTACAACGCTATTCAAACTCTAGTCCTCAGATCAACGAATATAATGTAGACCACGAGCAAACGGGCACTCCGTCTACAAATATTTTCAACTACCTTGCATGCTCATCCTCCTAGTAAATGCGTGACATGAGTCTTAGAACAAAATCTGGTGGCCATGCTCCATCACTGGAACTTCACGCATTCCTGCTTGGAAAGACACCTTGACGATTCCGACAAAAACAGGAAGGATAGAAACGACAGATTGAAATGCTATCCAGCCGATTAGGCAAGAATTGGTCGGCTCACAGACTTTGGCCCGTTCAAGAGACAAATAGAGAGACCAAACACAGAAGTAATGCAATCGAAGGAGGAGGGTAGCAAGATGGGAGGCTTAGAAACACTTGGAATCTTGGCTCTTTTGATTGGAATCATTGGCATTGTTGTTCTTTTAAAAAGCCGAAAAAACTCCCAATAAAGAATGGACAATTCTCTCCGTAAACACAATGGCATCCAATTGCTTTAAAGAAACGCTTCAAGATGTCAACGCGTTCTGAGGAGGGCACGCGAACATCTTCATTTAAAAAATGACTTCAGGCAACAACAGTTAGGATCAGGACTCGGGGATTTTCTTAAGGCGACGGTCCAGAGCAAAGCGAGTAATACCAAGGTATTTGGCAGCGAGGCTTTTATTGTATTCAGATAACCTCATGACTTCTTCAATCAAATCGCTTTCGATGCCTGCAAGGGTTTGCTCTCCGAGAATCATTTCCATGCGCACCACCTGTTGATCTCCTCGAGTGACCGCATTTACGGAGGAACGCGCCTCTTCATGGACTTCACGAGGCAGATCTCCTTCCGTTAAGGTTTTTCCACGACAAAAAATAGCCGCACGCTCCATAATATTTTCCAATTCACGAATATTGCCCGGATAGGGATAGCGCTCCAACAGCCGTTGGGCCTCCGGCTCAATCGCCGTAACTTCTTTGCCAAGATCGCTGCTTTGTCGAATTAATGTCGCAAGAGCCAGCGGAATAATATCCTCTACCCGATCCCGCAATGATGGGAGAGTCAGTGACACCACATTCAGCCGAAAAAACAAGTCCTCCCGAAATCTGCCTTGCGCCACATCTTTCCGCAAATCTCGATTGGTAGCCGCAATCAGACGAAAATCCACATCAATATCCTCTTGCCCACCCAATCGTTTAAACGAACGCTCCTGTAATACTCGAAGCAATTTCGCTTGCATTGAAGGGTTAAGGTCTCCAATCTCATCTAAAAAGAGCGTCCCGCCTTCCGCCTGCTCACAGAGACCGGGTTTACGCTGGTTTGCCCCCGTGAAAGCCCCACGTTCATAGCCAAATAATTCACTTTCAAATAATTCCTGAGGAATGGCTGTGCAATTCACTCCCACAAACGGACCTTTGTCTCGAGGGCCATTATGATGAAGCACCCGAGCGATAAATTCTTTCCCTGTTCCCGTTTCACCAAACAGAAGAACTGTCGTTTTCAGATTTTTTGCCATTTCCTGAATTTGCCCAACTAACTCTTTCATACTGTGACTATTGGCAATCAAACTGTTGAAGGCATATCGACCGGGCCGATCTTGTGTTTCAAAGTCGATACGGCGCCGGAGAGTCAGATAATCCAGCGCACGATCAATCACAGGTTCCACACTGGAGAAATCGACGCTTTTAATCAGAAAATCATAAGCACCAAGTTTAATGGCTTCCACCGCATCTTCCACCGTGCCATAGGCCGTGAGAAGTATGACCAGAGACTGTTGAGATTTCGCACGAATATGCTTGAGTGTCTCCAGCCCGCTTAATCCGGCCATCTTTAAATCTAACAGAATCAGATCTGGTACATCATGATCTAGGGCTTCTAATAAGGCTTCCCCCGAAGCAAAGCCTCGAACATGATGGTGTCGTTTCGCGATCCGTCGGCTGATAGCCTGGCGAACCACATCATCATCATCCGTGACAAAAATATTAGCACGCATCGGTTACACCGTTGGAAGTTGGGGTTGACAAACACAAGGAAGCCACCATGTCATGGTGGTCCCCATACCTGACTGACTTTCTGCATGAATCTCTCCTCCATGAGCCTCGATGATATTTCGACAAATAGGCAGTCCCAGGCCGGTTCCACGATGCTTGCCGGTGGTAAAAAACGGCTCAAAAATCCGAGGGAGCGCACTTGGACTGATTCCCTTTCCATTATCTATGACTTTAATACGCAGTCCCGGTATCCGTTCGATGGTTTCCTCTTCAACGGATAGACGAAGACATCCTCTCTCCAACATCGCCTCAACGGCATTCTGGATCACATTTAGCAACACTTGCTTCAGTTGATCTCGATCAGCTTGGATGGAATCCAGATTGTCAGACGGATGAAACTCGATCTGTATGGACTTTTGCTTTATGGGTTCATTGAGGACCTGCAAAGACTCAAGTATCAGATCTTGCAATTTGAAGGTCACCGGAAGCAAGTCTCTTGGCCGCGCAAAATCAACAATTTGGTTCACAATGCGATCCAGTCGCCGGGTTTCCTTGAGAATGGTTACAAGATCTTCATGCCGGGAATCACCATCAGGAAAATCTTCCATCAGCAATGTCGTAGTTGACCCAATACCCACCAGCGGGTTCCGAATCTCATGGGCAATACCTGCAGCCATTTGTCCCAATGTGGCCAATCGGTCAGATCGGTTCAATTGTGCACGCATATGCTCTAAAGCGGTGATATCCACATTGAATCCCTGGTACACCATGGTCTGTCCGCCGTGACCTTGAATCGGAACTGCCCGACATAAGACCTTACGAACAGCTCCGTCCGGATGCAGAAAGCGAAGAACCCCCTCAAAGGGCTCACTCCGGTGGCAAGCATTTTGAAAAGTTTCGCGCATCCCCTTTCGATCATCTGGATGAATCGCTTCCCACATATGTTCAGGATCTAACGCCTCATCGGGATTCCTCCCAGCCAGAATCCAATTCTGCCGGTTGCTAAAAATCAGATGATCGTTTTTTGCCGTAAATATTCCGATGGGCGCATAATCCACAATCCCTCGATACTTGGCCTCAGAAGAGGTTAAATCCTGATTCAGCGTCCGGAGTTCTTGTTCGGATTGTTCAATACGCCGGATATGATTCCGGATTTGGGTGCCCATTGTCTGCATAACTTTTGTCAATTCGCCAATTTCATCGTCTCGTTGGAAAACTGGAATATTCGGAATGTTCCCCCCGGAAACATTTTCCACAGCCTTGACCAAGGTCGTTAATGGTCCTGTAATGGACCGTGCAATGAGATGAAGGGGCACCAGCAATAAAATCAGCGCTAACGACCCTCCCCACACGACCACCCCCATCAGGGCCGCCCGGTCTGCCGCGCTACTCCCAAGGGCGTGTTGTAATTGCGTGACTTCTCGCCGATCAAAGCGAGCCATTTCTTCACGAATAGCAAGCATGAGGATACGACCTTTTTCACTCTCGACATAGTCTGTAGCCTCCTGCGGATACCCCGCTTTGACCCGTTCAATCAGCCGATCTTTGTCATTCATTAATTGTTCGACCATTCCTTGAACCGTTTCAATTAACTGACGTTGATCCTCAACAGACTTGACCATCTGTCTCAATGAATTCCCGAGTAACAGCACTC
>JAGQKG010000081.1 GCA_020430245.1 Nitrospira sp. | reverse complement strand
AGGCATAGGGATCAACAGCATTCCCTCGACTTTTTGACATCTTTTCCCCATTCACGGTCCACCAGCCGTGCGCAAAGATAGTTTGAGGGAGAGGCAGTCCCAAGCCCATTAACATAGTCGACCAGTAGACGGCATGAGTAGTCAGGATATCTTTTCCGACCAGATGGAGAGACGCGGGCCAGAACTTTGAAGTGCTGGGTATGGGAGCAACGTATTCCAGGGCGGACAAGTAATTGACTAGAGCGTCGAACCACACATAGGCCACGCAATCCTGATCAAATGGCAATTCGACCCCCCACGACAATCGAGACTTGGGTCGGGAAATTGACAGATCTTCAAGGGGTTTTTGGAGAAACCCTAGAACCTCATTGCGACGGGAATCTGGTTGAATGAAGTCGGGATTTTTCTGGATATGCTCCTTCAGCTGGTTCTGAAACCGACTCATACGAAAAAAATAATTTCGTTCACTTACCTGTTCCACCGGTCGTCGACAGTCGGGACAAAGGCCGTTCTCCACATCCTTTTCTGTCCAAAATCGCTCGTCAAATGTGCAGTACCAGCCCGTGTATTCGGCTTGATAGATCAACTCTTTGTCGAAGAGGGATTGGAGGTGCCGTTGCACCACAGCCTGATGTTGGAGATCGGTGGTACGAATAAACCCGTCGTTGGAGATATGTAATTGCGACCAGAGGTTCTTAAACTTCGGCGTGAGGCGATCACAATGTGCTTGTGGATTGATCCCGTCCTTTGCTGCAGCCTGTTGGACTTTTTGCCCATGTTCGTCTAACCCTGTGAGAAAAAAAACGTCGTGTCCTATTAGCCGATAAAATCTAGCCAACACATCAGCCGCAATGGTGGTGTAGGCGTGGCCAATGTGAGGCACATCGTTGACATAATAGATAGGGGTGGTGACGTAAAAGGTATTGGACATGACGAATACATCCTCTGTTGGCGCCGAACCCACATATTGTAAAACGACTTTGATGGTCGCAGAACTGGGGTAATTAGGCTATTGGTGGTTAGGAGAGCTTTGTTCAACGCGATAATTCTAATTGGTCGTGGAGATGAAAGAAAAATTGCTCCAATCCGATTTGTACATTAAGATTTCGTTGTTGCCCTCGTTCGAGTTGGTTGAGTTCATGGATTAAGGGCAACAGAGAAGAAGGGGTGATCTGTTGGGCCAACTCGCGAAGAGCGGATTCCTGGTCCTGGTACAACGTGGGAGACATGGAATGATCCAGGGTCAACAATAGCAAATCCCTGAGCCCTGCTAAAAACCAGTGGATCGCTTCTTGTGCTTGGTTGGCTTTGACCAACCCTTCACTCATATCCATCACCCGTGAAGCCGACGAAGTCTGTTCTCCAAATAACAGCGCCCAGTACTGACGGAGTTTTACCCTCAATTCTGTGGGGTCACATGACAATGCTGAACCCAACCGGCCTTCAGCAAATGCTGCGATTAAGCGGGCATCCGAGTCCTCTCTATCCGTCCGTTCTCTCAGGTGGTCATAAATGCTCGCAGGCGGGAGCGGCGCAAACCGTAAGGTAATGCATCGAGACCGGATCGTTGTCAGGAGCTGCTCTGGGCGGCTGGTGATCAGGAGGAAGAGACAATGGTCAGGCGGATCCTCCAAGGTCTTGAGCAAGGCATTGGCTGCTTCCGTGGTCATTGAGTCGGCCTGATCAATAAGACATATTTTATGAGACCCCAGGAGAGGACGATAAATGACCAGATGCTCAATATCGCGAATTTGATCAATGGTAATTTTGGGATTCTGCTTTTGGGTATCTTCAGGTTGAACCAACAAAAAGTCGGGGTGAGTGGCTTGGGCGATTTGATGACATGATCGGCAGAGGCCGCAGGCATCGGGTGTTGGTGCGATCTGTGGGGCTTCACAATGCAGGTATTGGGCAAGCGCGATAGCGGTGAGTCGTTTCCCGATGGTCGGTTCTCCATGAAACAGATAGGCATGCCCCAGATGTTTGTTGGAGACCGCTGTTTGGAGCCATTTAATTGGTCGGTGATGCCCGACGAGATCTCGAAACGCCATATTGAGGGGCCCTTTTTGTTTGGATTCGCTTGATAGTGCGGTTGGGTGGAAGAGTTGCCTGAGCCAGGCATGTCGTTGGCAACGCCTGAATGAGTCGTGACATTATGGATACAATGAGAGTGTGCAGGATATCGGGGGATTGCCTGGCATCCAATTTTTGAATGCGTTGGGGGTGCTGTTTAGCGAGGGCGATGAAGCCTCGACGTACACGTTGATGGAAATCCAAGGATTCCTGGTCAAGTCGATTTTGGTGTCGGGCCAGTTGTCGTCTGGCCAACCCTTCTTGGGTCGGGAGATCAAGTAGAAACGTGAGGTGTGGAGTCAGTCCTTCGGTGGCAAATTGATGAGAATGATTCAGAAATGTGATGTCACGGTGTCGTCCGTATCCCTGGTAGGCCAGAGTTGAATCAAAAAACCGGTCACATAACACAATGATGCCTTTAGCAAGAGCTGGACGAATCATACGAGCGACATGTTGGGACCGAGCAGCCAGGATCAGAGATGTTTCACATTCAGGAGTAATAATTTCTTTATTGGATTTCGTTTTGGAGTGGGAAAGCAGGAGGCGACGAATGGCCTCAGCCAGTGGGGTTCCCCCAGGCTCGCGTGTTTCTAATACTTGATGGCCTTGCGCACGAAGTGCACGTGCCAATTTGTGACATTGTGTGGTCTTTCCAGAACCTTCTGTGCCTTCGAAGGTAATGAATAATCCGGAAGACCGGCCCTGTTTTTCCTTTACGTGGTTTTTCGGTTTCATAGAAATTTACTCTGAACGATCCTAGTCTAAGTCATTGAAATTCGCAAGAAAAGTCTTGCAGGAGTCCAGCACTGATTGTAAGATGCGGTAGTATTACGGTGACTTCCTCCCTCCCCGGTATTGATACTGTGCCTGCCCTGCGTGGCGGGTATAAGGCGGATTTTTCTCATGAATAACCTTCGCGCCTCTCTCAGGCGTTATTTTTTGACAGGCCTGTTGGTAATTACCCCAATTTGGGGAACGATCCTCATTTTAAAGACCCTGTTTGTGACCGTGGATAGTATTCTTGGCACGGCGTTAGCCGACCTGGTGTTGCCCGATTATTACTTCCCCGGTCTGGGTATTTTGGCATTATTGTTGTTGATTTTTTCTGCCGGGGTCTTTGCCACAAATTTTTTAGGAAAACGATTGGTTGTTCGGTGGGAAGAAATTTTAGATCGCGTCCCGATCGTACGTGGTATTTATGCAACATTGAAATCGATGATGGATATTTTGTCCTTCAAGCAACGGGAAAAATATAACAAAGTGGTCATGATTCAATTTCCTAAAGACGGGAACTATTGTTTGTCGTTTGTTACGGGGGAAACCAGAAAGGAAATTCAGAATCTGGCTCCAGAGCCTCTGGTCCACGTGTTTGTCCCCACATCTCCGAATCCAACCTCTGGCTATTTTCTCCTGGTTCCCGAGAGTGAAATTATTCCTGTAGATATGGGGGTTGAAGAAGCCATGAAGCTGATTGTTTCAGGCGGGTTCTATTCTCCTCCGGATAAATCCTCTAGCATTGAAATTGCACAAAAACGGGATAGAATGACTCTCAAGGACTCACCAAAAGTCCAAACCCCATAAAGAAGAGACCTTTAACGAAGGATATGACAGGCGTAATGAGTGGTAAAAAAAACACGGCGGCCATGATTCTGGCCGCGGGACAAGGAACCCGGATGCAATCGGCTTTGCCCAAAGTCTTGCATCGTGTGGCCGGTCGTCCCATGCTGTGGTATGCCGCAAACTTAGCCAGGCAAGTGGCGACCCAGACCGTTGCCATTGTGGTTGGCCATGGATCGGAGCAGGTCCAGACCTACCTCGAACAAGAAAAGGCTCATTTTGAGCCGTTTGAAGTAGTAATCCAGGATAAACAATTGGGGACAGGGCATGCCGTTCAACAGGCGTATCCAGTGTGTACCAGGAACGACGCCAAGCAGGCCGACCAATTCTTGATTCTCAATGGCGATTCGCCCTTATTAACGCAGGGCACTCTGACTTCCCTCGTTGATTATCATCAATCTGAAAATGCCGGCCTGACAATCTTAACGACGGTCATTCCAGAATCACGTGGATACGGGCGGGTGGTTCGCGGGCTATCAGGCGAGATTTGTCGTGTTGTCGAGGATCAAGATTGCTCGGCGGAAGAACGAAGTATTTCGGAAATTAATGTTGGGACATATGTCGTGGATGGCACCTTCCTGGGAAAGGCGTTGAGCCAATTGCGCCCACAAAATGCCCAAGGAGAATATTACATCACCGATATTATTGAAATGGCCGTCCAGCAAGGCCTGAAAGTTGTGGCATGGATAACCAATGACCATTTAGAGACGACTGGGATTAACACAAGGGAACATCTGGCTATAGCTGAAAAAGAAATGCGACGACGAATTTGCCGTCGTCTCATGTTGTCAGGTGTCACCATGCTGGATCCGGAACGCGTGATTATTGACGATGGAGTTGAAGTCGGAAAGGATACCAGTCTGTATCCCGGAGTCATACTTGAAGGCCGGACCGTCATTGGAGCCAATTGCGTGATTCACGGCAATTCGAGGCTGAACAATTGCTTGGTCGGCAATCATGTCCTCATTCAGGATTCGTGCGTCTTGCTAGAAGCCAGGATAGAAGAGGGGGCGATCATCGGGCCTTTTGCACATTTGCGTCCGGGGAGCCATATTCATCGAAAAGGCAAGGTTGGTAATTTTGTGGAATTGAAACAGACTGAAGTTGGAGAAGGGTCTAAGGTCAATCATTTGAGTTATCTCGGAGATACCGTGATTGGCCGGAATGTGAATATCGGCGCCGGGACCATTACCTGCAATTACGATGGATTTCGAAAGGCACGGACACAGATTGAGGACAATGTCTTTATTGGGAGCGATGTGCAATTAATTGCCCCGGTGACGATAGGGGAAGGGGCGTTGATTGCGGCAGGGACCACCGTCACGAAAAATGTTCCACCCAACGCATTGGGCATTTCTCGGGTCGCGCAAGTCAATAAAGAAGGTACGGCGGCGAAACGGCGAGAAATTCTGGCTTCTTCCTCAGCCGCCCATGTTCAGGCCAAAGAGTATGCGGAGTCGGCAGAGTCGTCACTCCGACCGACCCCTCAGCAAAAAAAAGGCCCTGTCTAGTGGCCAATTTTGATGAACGACGTCCAGCGATGGCTGGCGGGGCTCATGTGTTTCCATCTCGGACTTCACTGATCGATACCATCCTGATTTTTCCAATGCCATTTGAAAAAATGATGAGATGTAAGGAGCGTTAGAGTATGTGTGGAATCATCGGATATGTTGGCGGTGAATCAGCGACTCCTATTTTAGTCGCCGTGCTACAACGGCTGGAATATCGAGAGTACGACTCCGCCGGGATTGCCATTCAACATAATGGAGAGTTGAAGATTCGAAGAACTGTGGGCAAGCTCACTAATCTCCAGGCCGTTTTGCAAAACGGGGCTGTCGCCGGAACTATAGGGATTGGGCATACACGTTGGGCCACGCATGGTCGTCCATCTGAACAAAATGCCCATCCTCACCGTTCGGGAGAGATTGTCCTTGTCCATAACGGGATCATTGAAAATTTTCTAGACCTTCGCCATCGATTGGAATTGGAAGGCTATCGGTTTGAGTCGGAAACCGACACTGAGGTTATTGCACACCTCTTATCCTCACTCACGATAAAGGGGCATGGGCTTCAAGAGGCGGTCAGATTACTTGCCAATGATTTACATGGGAGTTATGCCATTGCCGTGATGTCGTTGGCGGAGCCAGGGCGTATTGTCGTCAGTCGTTCAGGATGTCCCCTCGTGATTGGTCAGAATGGAAAAGGAGCCTTTTTGGCCTCTGATGTCACTCCTCTCCTCGCCCATATACGGCAGGTGGTGTTTCTAGAAGACGGAGATGTTGGCATTTTAGAGGGTTCCAGTATCACCATTTTTGATTCGGATGGCCAACCAAAAAGCTTCAACCCCGTTACTATTGATTGGGATGCTGAGGCAGCGGAAAAGGGGGGGTATCCGGATTTCATGATGAAAGAAATCCACGAACAGCCACAGGTGATCATGGATACGCTTCGCGGCCGGTTTCAATATGACACGGGCGAAGCAGATCTTCCCGATTTAGCCATGACGGACGAGGAGTTGCTCAACGCCAGGCGAATCTGGATCGTTGCATGTGGGACGTCTTGGCATTCAGGGCTTGTCGGAAAATATTTATTCGAAGAAATGATTCGTCGTCCCGTTCAGGTGGATATTGGTTCCGAGTTCCGATACCGGGAGCCTATGATTCAAAAGGACGATTTGTTTATTGCCATTTCACAATCAGGTGAGACCGCGGATACATTGGCGGCTGCACGGGAAGCCAAACACCGAGGGGCTCGTGTCCTGGCGATTGTGAACGTGGTAGGAAGTACTTTGGCGCGTGAGGCCGATGGGGTGATCTATACGAGATGTGGGCCTGAAATTAGCGTAGCTTCCACCAAAGCCTTTACCGGACAAGTGATTGCCTTATATCTATTGGCCTTGCATGTAGGTCGGGTCCGTCGCACCTTAGGTCCGGAGGAAGGGCGGTGGTGGTTGGATCATTTTCTCAAACTTCCAGGCCAAGTCGAGCATATTCTTAAGCAAGAAGGGGCTATTCAAGCGATTGCTAATCGGTATTGCCAAAAACGAAATTTTTTATATTTGGGTCGGGGGATTAATTATCCCATTGCCCTGGAAGGTGCCTTGAAACTCAAAGAAATCTCCTATATCCATGCAGAGGGGTATGCGGCGGGGGAGATGAAACATGGTCCAATTGCATTGATTGATGAAGATATGCCCGTGGTCGTGTTATCGCCGAAAGATCGGCTCTATGAAAAGTCTGTCAGTAATCTGATGGAAGTGCGAGCCAGGAGCGCTCCCGTAATTGCATTTGTGACTGAAGGGGATCATGCTTTGGATCAGGTTGCTGATCACGTGTTTGCGATTCCTGCTGTGCACGCGCTTTTGACCCCGATTTTGTTTACCGTGGGGTTGCAACTCTTGGCCTATCATATTGCGGTGTTGCGAGGGGTCGATGTTGACCGTCCGAGAAATCTTGCCAAGAGTGTGACTGTTGAGTAAGCACCTCTTCCGATATCCCCTCAGAGTCTTTCCTATTTTGTTCTCGTGGCTTTTTTCAATTGGAGAAGATTGAGTCATGGAGACCATGATCGTGACCGGAGGCGCCGGCTTTATCGGTGCCAATTTTGTTCGGATGGCTCTTCACAAGACCGACGCACGGATTGTCGTGGTGGACAAATTAACGTATGCGGGTCATCGAGAAAGCCTTGATGGATTGTGGGATCAACCTCGTCTAGATTTTATCCAGGCAGATATTGCCGATGCGGAAGAAATGACCCGGATCATGGGTTCATTTTCTCCCAGGTGGTTGTTGAATTTTGCCGCTGAATCGCATGTGGATCGGTCCATTGATGATCCGTTTCCATTTATTCATACGAATGTCACGGGAACGCTGGTATTGTTAGAGGTAGTCCGGCGTTTTCTGAGGCAGGGACATGCTGATTGTCGCCAACGTTTTCGGTTCCTGCATGTTTCAACTGATGAAGTGTATGGAACGTTAGGCCCAACAGGGTTGTTCTCCGAAGAGACCCCTTATGCTCCCAATTCCCCCTATGCGGCGTCGAAAGCCAGCGCGGATCATTTGGTGCGGGCTTTCCATCACACATATGGACTTCCAGTATTGATGACCAATTGTTCCAATAACTATGGGCCGTATCAATTTCCCGAAAAGCTCATTCCTCTCATGGTCTTGAATGCATTAGAAGGGAAACCTCTTCCGATTTATGGGAACGGGCAGAATATACGGGACTGGTTGTTTGTTGAAGACCATTGTGAAGGCCTACTCCTGGTCCTTCAGGAAGGCGCGCCTGGGGAAAAATATAACCTGGGCGGGCGGTCGGAACGGTCGAATCTTGATGTCGTCGACGCCCTTTGTCGGATCTTGGAAGATGTTGTGCCTAGTGGTTCCAATCCTTCCCTGTCTCAGCGGGGTATCACACGATATGTAGACCTGAAAGTATTTGTGCCTGACCGTCCCGGCCATGATTTTCGTTATGGCATTGATACCACCAAAGTGCAATCGCAATTGGGGTGGAGCCCACGCCACTCTTTCGAGTCTGGTTTGCAGCGGACAATTGAATGGTACGTGGCCAACCGCCAATGGTGTCAGGCCGTAACCACGGACTCTTATCAACGGGAACGACTCGGATTAGCATCTGCCCAATCGACATAGGGGCAGGGGCGTTATCTCCTATCGCAAGATAACAGGAAAATGATGAAGCCATTAGGACGCAAAGAGGCACAATGAAGGGTATTATCTTGGCGGGTGGATCGGGGACTCGACTCTATCCTTTGACCCATGCGGTTAGTAAACAACTGATGCCGGTTTTTGATAAACCGATGATCTATTATCCATTGTCGACTCTCATGCTTGCAGGAATCCGTGAAATTTTGGTGATTACGACTCCGCATGAGCAAGAAGGATTTGTCAGATTGTTGGGTGATGGCAGCCATCTCGGTATAACGATCCGTTATCAGGTGCAATTTCGACCTGAAGGAATTGCACAAGCCTTTATAATTGGGCGTGAGTTTATCGGGCAGGATCGGGTGGCGCTCATTCTTGGTGATAATATTTTTTATGGGCATGGGTTGTCTCACTATCTTCAGGAAGCCGCCTCTCAGGCCACAGGGGCCCAAGTCTTTGCCTACCAGGTTCGGGATCCCGAACGATACGGTGTAGTGACCTTTAATAATCAGAGGCAAGCCACCAGTCTGGAGGAAAAGCCTTCCCGTCCCAAGTCGCCCTATGCGGTAACCGGGTTATATTTTTATGACAATCAGGTTGTGGATATTGCCGATTCTCTCAAGCCTTCGGCCAGAAATGAACTAGAGATCACCGATGTGAATAGAACCTATTTAGAGTCTCGATCGCTGCAGGTGCGGGTGCTTGGGCGTGGCATTGCCTGGTTAGATACAGGGACTCACGAATCCCTCATGCAAGCGTCCCATTATATTCAAGTTTTACAAGAACGACAGGGATTGATGGTTTCCTGCCCGGAGGAAATCGCCTACAAAATGGGGTATATTCAGTCAGGCGACGTGTTGTGCTTAGCCACGAAAATGAAAGACAACGGGTACGGGCAGTACTTGCTGCATCTGGTGAATCAGGGGCAGGAGTAACCGGCTATGAAGTTTCTTCCAACTCGCTTGCCGGAGGTTCTGATTGTTGAGCCTGATGTGTATCGAGATCAACGCGGATGGTTTTTAGAAACATATCATGTTCAAAAGTATCAAGAGGCAGGGATTCTGCCTCCGTTTGTGCAGGATAATTGTTCATCATCGATTCTCGGGACCCTTCGTGGGCTTCACTTTCAAATGACTCGCCCACAAGGGAAGCTTATACGGGTGATTCGTGGGGAAATTTTCGATGTCGCGGTCGATATTCGAAAGGGATCCCCGCATTTTGCCTCATGGGTGGGCGTGACTTTATCGGCAAAGGATTTCCGGCAAATTTATATTCCTCCGGGTTTTGCCCATGGATTTTGTGTCCTCAGCGATGTGGCGGAAGTGGAGTACAAATGCACCGATATTTATGCGCCAGGTGGTGAAGTGACCATTCGATGGGATGACCGACGTATTGGCATTCAATGGCCAGTCGAACGGCCACTTCTCTCCACAAAAGATGCTGCCGGGCAGGTACTTGACGACCTATGCAACCACCTTCCGGATTATCAATCATGAGGCAGAGTCGAATTTTAATCACAGGGGCTCAAGGGCAATTAGGACAGGCGCTACAACGGCAATATGCCGACCATGAGGTTACGGCCTGGGATCTCCAGGATTTGGATATCACACAGTTCGAGACAGTCAAGAAAGCCCTTGATCAACTACGACCACATATCGTGATCAATGCGGCTGCGTTTACGCAGGTAGATGAGGCAGAAGTTAAACAGGATGCCGCATACCGAGGTAATGCCCTGGGCCCGAGAAATCTTGCTGTGGTGACGAATGATTTGGGGATGACTCTTATTCACTTTTCTACCGATTATGTATTTGATGGTCAGCAGAATCGACCTTACCATGAATTTGATCGTACGAACCCGTTAGGTGTCTATGGGCACAGTAAATTAGCCGGTGAAGAGGCTGTGCGAGTAGCGAATCCCCGGCATTTTATTATTCGGACGGCCTGGCTTTACCACAACGTGGGGAAAAACTTTCCCAGTACAATTTGTCGAATGGCGGGACGAGAAGTCGTGAAGGTCGTGAGCGACCAGTACGGGTCACCGACTTTTGCTCCTCATCTTGCTCAAGCGGTATTTCAATTGGGTGAGACCGATGCGTTTGGGACCTATCACATGGCCGGTACCGGCGGAGCCAGTTGGTATGAATTGGCCCAAGCACTCTATCGGGAGCTGGATATTCAAACCTCGGTCGTACCGATAGCTACTGCTCAATTTCCTCGCCCAGCTCGACGGCCGTCCTATGCCGTACTGACCTCCTTACAGGATCCTTTGATTGAGCTGCCATCCTGGGAAGAGGGCGTCCGGGATTTCGCCAATGAATGGAAAGGCTAGGGGTTGTCGTCTGCTCTGTGAATAGGGCTATTGAATATTTCTCATCTTTGGTCCTTTCATCAGTATTTTAGTGGTAGAAATCCGCACAAAAAAGAAAGGAGGGTTCAAAAAGTCGCGTCAGGTCCTGTCCTGAGGTTTCTCGACGGAAAAGCTGCAGTTGCTTGCGTTGGGAAGGGGCGTACGGATACGTCCGTGAGCACAATGATGGCGGCGTTTTTCAACTCTCCCTGAAGCATTGTCTGTAAATCATGGCATAAGGAAAGGCATTCATAAACGATGGGCTACATCGAAGCCGTGATGCTTGCGGTCATTCAAGGGGTCACGGAATTTCTCCCGGTATCTTCATCCGGACATTTAGTCCTGGCTCAACACTGGTTTGGTCATTTCAGTGAGACCAATTTGTTGTATGACATTATGTTGCATCTCGCGACGGTGACCGCAATCCTTGTGTATTTTCGTCAAGATCTCCTCACTTTAGGCTTGGGGTATGTTGGATGGACTACGACACAAGGCAGTCTGTTTCAAGGATTTGAGCGACGGACGATTCATTATGTCCTGATCGCATCCATTCCTACGGCAATCATTGGATTAGGCATTCGATCTATTGGTCTTGAAGCCCTGGTTCAACCCTCCGTCGTGGCCCTTATGTTGTTGATCACCGGTGTGATTCTCTGGTTGGGGGGTGGGAGGCACAGCGCCAGGGGTATTCAGGACATGAGCATTCGGGATGCACTGGCGATTGGCATTGTCCAAGGCGTAGCGGTCCTTCCCGGAATTTCCCGATCCGGATCAACCATTGCCAGTGGAGTGTTGTTGGGTTTGGATCGTGAATTATCAGCCCGGTTTTCTCTTCTGATTTCCATGCCAGCGATTGTGGGGGCAACGATTTTAGAAATTGGAAAAGGAATGGATCAGATTCATGACCCGATAGGCCTCTATGTGGCCGGAATGATCGTCGCGGCTTTGGTTGGGTATGGATCGATTTCGTTGATTATTAAACTTGTCAGACAGGATCACTTCCATTTATTCTCCTATTATCTGTGGCCGCTTGGAATAGGTATCCTCCTTTGGGATTCAATAAAATAAATTCCGCTGTTTCCTTAACCACTGTCACGCGCTGTTTTTATATCTCTTCTTCCATGTCCTTTTTGGTCCGGCGGGCCATGCCGGAATCAATTGCGGCCTGAGAGACGGCCTTGGCGACTTTGGGAACGACCTGTTTGTCGAACACGCTGGGAATAATATATTCCTCACTGAGTGCGGAGTCAGGTATCATCTTTGAGAGGGCATGAGCGGCAGCAATGAGCATTGGTTCATTAATCGTTTTGGCTTGCACATCAAGGGCTCCACGAAAGATGCCGGGAAAGGACAAGAGATTGTTGCATTGATTGGGGTAATCCGATCGCCCGCTGGCATAGACGCGACAGTGGGGAATTGCAGCCTCTGGTAGGATTTCGGGGTCAGGATTGGCTAAGGCAAACACAATGGGATCCTTGGCCATGAGGGCTAAATCTTCGGGTTTTAAAATGTTGGCCGTGGAAAGACCAATCACCACATGAGCGTCCTTCAGCGCCTCCTGAAGAGTTCCCGTCGGCTGATCATACTGAATGAGGCTGCGAAGTGTATGGCGATGAGGCAGAAGTTCTTCCGCCGGTCGATCCAATATCAGCCCCTGTTTGTCGCATCCCTTGAGCCTGGTGACCCCGGCTCCTAAAAGTAATTCACAACAGGCGGTGCCTGCGGCTCCCAACCCGACGACCACGACGGTAATTTCATCGATGGTTCGGCGTGTGACTTTTAAGGCATTAAGAAGGGCCCCCAAAATGACCACAGCCGTTCCATGCTGATCATCATGCATGACTGGAATATCCAGCTCGGCCTGCAACCGGCGTTCAATGTCAAAGCATCGAGGGGCACTAATGTCTTCCAGATTAATGCCTCCAAATGAAGGAGAAATGGCAAGCACTGTCCGGATAATCTCTTCCGAATCCTGGGTATTGAGACAGAGAGGCCAGGCATCGATGCTGGCAAATTGATGAAACAACATCGCTTTGCCTTCCATAACTGGCAATGCCGCGAGGGGACCGAGATTTCCTAGGCCCAGAATGGCCGACCCGTCTGTCACGACGGCGATGCTGTTAGTTTTCGTCGTAAAGGAATAGGCTTTTTTCTCATCCGCGGCAATCGCTTTGACGACGCGCCCGACTCCGGGCGTATAGACCATGGACAGGGTATTTCTGGTTTTCACGGGGAACTTGCTCTCCACCCGGATTTTTCCTCCTAAATGCATGAGGAAAATCCGATCCGAAGAAGCGATGACCCGAACATCAGCCAAGGAATTCAACCGTTTCATGACCCGTTCGCCATGTTCTTCACTCTGGACATCCAGGGTAATATCCCGGATCACTTTGGTGCGAGTGGCTGAGACCATATCGTACGCGCCTAAACTGGCACCTTCTTCCGCGATGGCGGTGGCGAGTTGTGCGAAAACCCCAGTCCGTTGAGTTAATTCCAATCGCACAGCCATCCGGTAATTGGAATAGGGGCCGATATCTTGCGAGGAACTTTGACCATTTTGCTGTCGTTTAAAAAAATTCCACACCAATGATTACCTCCTCTTCAGTCTCGTAATAAATGAATTAGATTCAATATAGGCTTCGGTTACAGTCCTTTTTCTATTATTGTATCGGATAATCCAGGTTAGGGGTACGTGCTGAAGGCCGGAAATGGGTCATTACTTCTAAGCTAGAAGGTTTTGATGGAATAAAAGAATTTATGCCGGAGTTCATTGTGACAGAGGGAGGCTTCGGCGAATCTCAGGACAGTCTTTTTGTTTTGGCCTAAGGCCATTGAAAATATCCTCTGCTGGCATTTGTGAAAGTGAGGGATTGAAGGAGATTCGGAAATTGTTCGGTAGGAACGGGTTGGGACCAAACAGTTCATGCCATTGTTTGTATTCGACTTTGGGGTTTGAGCGTCCCATAGGATCTTCTGCCTTAATACGTATTTGAAACATAATGTCACTGTTCTCCCTGATACGCTGCGAGTCGTCCTTCCCTGCGGCGATATTGAGCACGTCATTTGGAGATAATGGTATTGTCCCTCGTCTTGCGTGGAAGGGAAAATTCCTCGTAACTGTGAGCCATGAGCATGGAATCAGAGCAATTAGTTGATGTTACATCCGCTATCCGTCCGGTCCTTCAAGATGAAATTCAATTTTCCCGTTGGCTGACCGGTCTGTGTTTGTTGTTCTGCGTAGGGGGGCTGGGATTGTTGTTTTGGGCGGTGACGTTTTCCGATGATGTGCGTCTGGCTTCACCTGCAAGCCGGGATCTTGAACGAATCGCCAGCCGCATGTTGGGTTTTGAATCTCGCCTTCCTGAACTTTCGTCGTTTGAACAAGTGATGTACCGTTTGGGGGGACAGGACGGGGAAACGCTGGAGCAAATCCAACTTTGGTATGAAGAAAGGGTTGATGGTCAATCCTCACCATTGGACAGATTGTATTTGGGCATGCTTTATGGCGAAGCCGGATTGACCGAGCAATTTCTCCAGTTTGTGATGAGTTGGAGTGTGGGGCACAATCCGTCTGCGCTTTTTCGACGATTGTTGGAAGTGGGATATGGGCAGAGCGAATCGTCTCCTGCTGATTATGCTTTCTTGCAGGCAAGGTTAGCTGAAGAGGTCCCTGCAAATTGGTTTTACTTTCATCTTGCGCGACGAATAGCCGTTCAGTCCGGCGATCGAGATTTACAGGAAAATCTGCAATTACAAGAGTATCAGCTGACCGACCCACCATTATGGAAATGGCGGGTGTTATTGGTAGGTGAGGTTGTGGTGATTGGGATTGGGGTGGCGTTCTTTCTCCGTCTGGGTTTCGCCCGGTTGAAAGGCCCGATTTCACGGTCCCAACCCGACTTGGCTGTATTGCGCATGCCTTGGACATTCCGGGAGGGTGTCGCGGTCTTAGCCCGTGGAGGGGTCCTGACGATTCTGTTGATGGGGATAGTGGCGGTCATGCCTGATGGTATAGGCATTATTGAGGATTTCGGGATTGCTTTACTGTATCTTCCTCCCGTCGTCCTGACTTCCTTTCTGTTGTGTCGACCCAGGAAACAATCGTTGCTGCAGGCCGTGGGCTGTTCGAATGTGTGGCAACGATTGAAATCCGGTCTGCCATTGGTCGTGATATTGGTGACGCTTGGACTGGTTGGGGACTGGCTGATTGTGCTCGGGGGGGATGCGTTTCAATCTTCTGTGCATTGGACAGAATGGTTTGTTCCGCAGCTGATTTGGGGAACGCGGATGGAACTCATGAAAACCACCATCGACTTTGTTCTTCTGGCTCCCTTCTTCGAAGAACTCATTTTCCGAGGAATTCTCTTTGCGACACTTCGAACCAAATTCAGTTTTCCCCTCTCCATGATCGCAAGTGGATTGATTTTCGCCTTGGCCCATGGCTATGGGCTGATTGCGTTTCTGACGGTTTTGTGGAGTGGGTTGTTGTGGGCATGGGCCTATGAACGAAGCGGGAGTGTGATTCCCGGCATGCTGGCGCATGCCGTCAATAACGGGGTGGTGGTGTATTCTCTTGTCGCTTTTTTCCGCTAAGAATGATCCTGTTGCTGTTTGGAGTGGTTAGGTTTCATGATGATGAATGGCCTTCAATGTCGTCCAAGGCCTGATAGAGGTCAGGAAATCGAAGGGTATAGTGAAGGTTGGTGAGGAGTTTGTGAATAGAGACC
>JAGQKG010000080.1 GCA_020430245.1 Nitrospira sp. | reverse complement strand
TTGTTGCTGCCAGATTTTGGATAGACGGATTGACTGAATGGTCAAGTAGGTTATAAGCCTGATTAGGTTGTTAGACAGAGAGAGTCAGCAAGGGTCATGAATGGGTAAGGTAACTGGTCCCGACAACATCTCGACCAAAGCAGCCTCCACGAACGTCCCCGAGAGAAAAAGGTAATAACTAAGCGGAAGGATTAAGCAATGATTGTAAGCAGATTCCATTGCACATGCCCGATCCGCAGCTTTGTCTAATCATTGCTCCGCAAGAAATTCCCTTTGGGACCTGCTGTTTCTACTTCTGGTATGCCGAAGGACAGAGCTGGCATTTCGCAAGCCTTCCTATATCGTTGATCGGTCTCGGTGCCCGGCTACATCTCATGCTTCTTGTCAGGGGTTAAGCTCCTCAGGATCCTCTCCTCTTTCATGTTGTACCTCCCTCGTGAGGACGACTTAGGTCGTATCCCATTGTTGTCTCACTATAAAAAAGCCAGGCACTCCCATGATGAAAATTGGTCTGAATGGGATGGGAAAGTGTAAAGAACGGGGATGAACCATCCTTCGAAGAAAATTCCTTCTGTTGTATAGCTTCAGGCAATGACTCAAATTCGCTGCTTTCGAAGTCGTGGGAGCGATAGACCCATCTTGCCAGATGAAGCATAAAAAAAAACAAGCCCACGGTGAATGACTCACCGTGGGCTTAAGGAAGTTCAGTGTATTCCAGTTGTTAGGATGACATGTGTAGGGTCTATCCTCGGCGATATTTTACTCGTAGTCTTCGTTTAAGGATCGTAAGAAAGCCGTCAAGGCCGGGATATCTTCTGGGAGTAAAACGATGTCTTTGAGCTGGGGAGCACCATTGCGAAGTTTTCCTTTTCGCGCTAAATCTGAATTTGTAATATACCCTTGAATTATATCTTTAAGGGTATCGGCGATACCGGCGTGACTATAGGGAGCCGAATGACTCAAATCCCGGAGACCGGGAGTTTTGAAAGTGCCAATAGCTCTCGGTAGGAGTTGATCGGGTCGACAGGCTTGGAAACCACGAAAGACCCCAAAGTGTTCATTGAGGGCGTCCTCGCAGAGGATTGACCAAATGGGTAGCTGAGATTCGGGAAAATCAGGATTCCAGAAAATGTTCCAAATGCCTAGATCGGTCCATTGGGGGTTGTCAGGCGAGGGTATAGCGCGGAATGGTTCTTGAGCATGAGGATGTTTTCCCGTGGCAGGCAGGTAGGCTTCGATATTTCTATTTCGTTGATGCAATCCGGGTATTTCCAGCATGGAAAACGATTCGGGACCGTGGATACGTTCATACTCCGTTTGGGCGATTCCCGTGTTGTGAAAACGGAAGTCGGTGAAATTTGGTGGCGTATGACAGGCAATGCAATTCCCAATTCCTCCCTGGGCTTGGTCACTGGGGCGAATTTGATGGCCTCTATGACGATGCTTGTGTCGACCCTGTTGGGTGAAAAAGATTTTCAGCCCTTTTAATTCTTCAGGCCCAAAGGTGAACGATTGGTCATGGAACTGAAATGTGCCATCTGCCGTATGGGGATTTTTCTCAACGAACTGCAGAGTCGGGCCATCGGAAGAAGAGGTTGAGGGCCATCGGGAGTAATTTTGCGAATCGTATGATTCGAGAAATTGAATCTGCTGGAGCAATCGACGGGAATAGGACTTGGGAGATTCCCACTTATCGGGTTGACGGGGCAAATCGTTGATTTCAAGAAAGACATCATAGGGAGAGAGATTGAAGCTTCCCTCGTCATCCTGTGAAAAGAGGAGTTGGTCCGTATAGGCGGCAATGAGTTGTGAAACGGCCTGAACAAGTTGTAGGTCGGTGGCTTGAGAAACCTCTACACGAAAATCTTCGGGAATCAGGAATTCTTGAGGAATGGATGGATCGGTTCCGGTGAACAGGACACGATAGGACAGACCACCGAATTCCTGCGCCAGATCGCCGGTTCCCGAGTCTTCTCGTATAATCCTGGCAATATGTGAGATGGCGGATTCTTGTTCGTCGGGAAGCCATCCATAGTTCCGACCAGTGAGAGTGCCTTTGACCAAATCCACCATCGTCGGGAATTCAGCATCGGCATGAAGAAAAAACATTTGTCGAGGAAGAGCGGCATTGACCAGCGGTGGTGCGTTTCGGGCCGAGGTATGTTTTCCATCTTCACGGACTGGAATAGGACTCCGGCGTGCAAAATCCGAATAGGTATTCATTCCGTATTTCGGATTCTCGAGGAGTTCGTCTACAAAATGGCAACTCCGACAGTTCATCGATTGACCGGCAAACGGGCCATTGGCATATTGATCGGGTGGGAGTTGCCAATTCGTCACTTTGTCGAGAGCGGGATCGCCTTGCGGCAAGGGATCATTCACATCGCCCCCGTCATCTAGAAAGATTTTAAATAATTGAGCAAATCGAGTTTCGAGAAACAACCGTTCTCCGTTGGCGACTTCCGGTGGATCAGCGTCTTCTAGTTCTTGTCCAAAGAGGGGAGGGATGACCCATCCCCCGCCTGAGAAAGTTGTGAATAGCGCAATAAGTAGGATGCGAATAACGTGTGTGGAGCGCATTGCGAATATACTCATGAAAATTCCCCCCAGAAATGAATTAGGAATGAAAAATGGTGGCTCTTTGGCCTGGTGGGAAAGGACATTCTTCTGTGCCTTCCCATTTTCTCTTGATGATCTCCCTCCCACCTCTTGCTGAGAGGGGTTGGCGAGGGACCCAGGAGAAGATCCCCCGCCCTTGAAGGGGGCAAATGAGGAGTGCCCGCCTTCAAACCGATTAGCCAAAAATCTCAAGACAACGAACGACAGTGGGACATAAAAAAAGCCCATGAACCCGCTTAGGGCTCATGGGCTCTGGACTATAGTCTCTGGCCTACAATCGTTGCGTTGTGAGTCGCGGGTTAGTCGTCTGATTCCTCCATCATAAAGGCTGCTTTTTGCCACCACATTTCATACATTGGGATAATAAACATAATCAAAAACCCAACAAGCATCAGCAGGTCACCGGTGAGCATGGTCAGGACGAATACCGGCGACACATAGGTAATCAACCAGGGGGAGACGAGGTCGAGGGTCACGCCCAGAAATGACATCCAGGTGGTAATGACTTTCAATGTGGGACTGATCATCGTCAAATACAGCACATGCACCATAATCATGAACACGACGGGCATGGTAAAGAGATGAAAATGCGTAGTCTCGGACAATTGTCCGAATGGCATAGGTTCACCGAACGTCGCGTCGGACCCTCGGTAATGCTCGGCGAGGCCTTGGGGGCTTAGTTCTGTCATGCTGTGCGCCCAAAAAAACGTAAAAATAAACCCGGCGAGCATTAAGAGAAGAAACCAGGTATACACCAGACGAATGTGGCGATCGGTATCGCGTAATCGAAATCGAGCATTGAAATTTCGCATTTCATTGCACAGGCTCTAGAATCCTAAGAGGGACTCCAAAAATCCTTTGTCGCTTCGGTTGGCCATATTGATGGCATCCCCCTTACCTGATGGTTTTAAGTACAGCTCTTCAACCAAGACCAACGAGCGTTTGACGCCGGCACTCATGGAACGAACGGACATAGTGGCACCGGAAATATTGATGATGTCACGATTGATACGGATAGGGTGGTAGGGAGTTTTCCCTTGATATTGGTAATTGAACCGTTTTTTCCGTACTTCACTGCCTCGGGACTCACGATATACCAAGACTTCGACGTTAAGGACTTCCCCCTGAGGGTCGACGCCCACCATATAGGTCATGGGTTTGTGTTTTCCAATGGTATTTTGAATAAGCGCCCACCCGTCGATCTTGCCTTTCGTCTCTCCAATAAAAAAATCAAAGGAGGTTTCTGGGAAATTCCATCCGATACGTTCTTGGATGAGTTTCTTTTGTTCTGGGGAAAGAGTAATCACTTCGTCGCGGATGTGATCGGAGTCGGGAAACATCAACTTTGCTGCTTCCTCTGGGGTCAAGTAGACGTCTTCCTGGCCCATTTCCTGTGCAGTCAGGTACCGCTTTAGTTCATCATCCCAGACCGGGTCATTCTGGGCATGGGCGAATGTGGCTATAAACCCTAGAAAAAGACTGCTGAAAATAGCGATGTTTAAGATTCGACGAAGCATCCTTCAGCCTCAAGTTTTTTGGTTAACGTGCTCAAAATCTGATTGACCTGTTCTTCGGAAGGTTCAACCGGAAACCAGTCATAAATCCTGGATCCTCCACGAAATCCCCAATGTTCCCGGCGTTCAGCGAGCTGAAGTCGAATCACGTTTGATTGGACAGGTGTGAGGGTTAGGCTGAGCTGCGAGCGCTCCTTATTAGTCAAGCCTTCACGGCGGAAAAGCCCATATTGTGGCCCCTCAACGTACTGCACCCGCCATCCCGTTTCAATGAGACCTTTAGTCTTATCTTTTACGCTCACCGGGTAAGCTTTAAGGACTTGCAAGGAGGAATCCCAAACTGAATCCATCGGGCAAGCCAGATATCGCTCGGAAATCTTATCTGTGCCCCCTAACGAGGCACATCCCATCTGAATGCTAAAGCAGAGCACCATGACTACCCAACGGTCTATCGGCTGAGAAATGGAAGATACGGGCAAGAACATCATAGAAAATAACGAAAATGAGAATAGGTATATTTGAAAATGATTCTTATTATGATAATGAAAACGGACCTATGCTACCACCCTGATAGATGCCAGTCAACCAGTGTTGAGAGTGGGAATACAGGCCAATCATTGGAAGTAATCGTTTTGGCAAAAAGTGGGATTAAGAAGGAAGGGAGAAGACCGATTATCTGTCTTCTCCCTTCTTCATAAAGCAGCGGCTAGAAGTAAGTGGCCACGGAGGCCACGAAGCCATGATCGTGACCGCGGACGGTTTCTCCATCTCTAGAGATCGGCGTTTCTGGGCTGTATTGATAATCAAGCTTATAAACGGTGTCTTCTGTTGGGCGGAAGTTCAGGCCAAAAGTCAGGCGCTGATACTGTCCGAGTCCTTTTTTATGGTCAAGGTTCGTGTTGGTTTCTTCCCAACGAACCACTGCGGTGAAGGTCGATACCTCAGGTCGAAAATGTCTTGGCGCAAGCCTCGTCAGCCACTCAGGAAGGAAGTGGTAGTTTCCCTGGATGTAATACCCGTTCATGCGTTGGGGAAGTGGTCTACCAGTATTGGGATCAATAGCTGGGCCCCCGGTCAGGCTCTTTGAGTTATCCTTGACATAGGTCCACGCCGCTTCACCGATCAATTCGAACGGACCTCGCTGGAGAGTCCAGTCCACTGCCATGATGCTTAAGGAGCGTTTGCTTTTGGGATCATAGCTTCCATAGTAGCCCGATCCGCCTATTTCAACGCCCAGGATGGGGCTGTAGGCCAAACGGCCAACGATTGACTTGCCGTTGTTATTGTCAAACCCGTCATCGACACCCGATTTCCGTTGCCGGGCGTCTTTGATCCCCTTTCCTTCGGTAATCACGCCGGAGCAGGTGCTGTAATCACTGCCTGACACGCACCCGTCGTCTCCCTCGTATCCATTGAACCCTGTGGTGACATAAAATTCGTAGTCCAACTTGGAGAGACGGCTGGGATAGACGGTTCCGTAAAACCCGACGCCGGTTTCCGATAAGGTCGTGGGGATGATGTACGTGTCGACCAGGGGACGTTCGGTCAGGTCGCGCAAGGGGCTGTCATGTAGGAGGTTGAATTTTCCGACGGGCAAGAGCAGTACGCCAGCCCTCAAATTGAATGGTTCTTTTATGAGATAGTCAACGGTGGCGAATTCAAGGCTGACCTCGGTTTCGGTTCCCTCCCGAATGCCATGTTCAATTTCGAGTTCCGCAGCCATTTTTACATTCTCGCTCACGTCGGCATAAATGAACGGGACGAAACGATGGACGTCGAACGTACTAGGGCCCGAGTTCTTCTTATTTAAATATTCAAAGTCCATATAGCCGCCGACAATGGCCTTGGGTGAAGAGACGAAGGGACGGGCATAGATCAGTCCGCCTGACCCTGACATAGAGGAATCGGCTTTTTGACGCTTTCCTTCAACCGTGCCAAGGTCCTGAAGGTTTTTCCCCGAAGTAGGAGGGTCCGGTGCGGTCCCCGGTTGGGCCATCGGTGGCATACCTGCCCCTGGGGACCCGTGCTCTTTCAGATAGTCTTGGACCGCTTGGCGAACCGCTTCCTGCTGAGCCGGCGTCAGTCCCTCTTCACCGGAGGCGGAGAAGGCCGGAAAGGCTGGAAACACAGAGAGGGCCATAAGGACCCCGATGGTGAACTTCTTCATGAATGAAAACCTCCTAATATAGGATTGGGACGCGGAGGTCCTCAGGAAAAGGGTAGGGGACTCAGGGTCCTCAATGGTAGGAACTCATGATAAAACTGGAATCGGAACGCGCATGTTCAGGAGCGCATTCTATCGAAGGGGCAACCCCTGGATTAGTCGCTCAATACGGTAAAGGGAATGAAAACAAGACGCTTGCAGCGTTTGCATTTCAATTCCACTCCATCTTTTTTTAAGATGGCCATCAGTTGCCCGCAATGACAGCGTGCCTCTGAGGTGGTGGTGCATGGAGAAGCTATCTCTGTTCCTTGAGCCATCTTGAAGTTGAATGTAATTATTGTTAATTTTGAAATTGATAACCGTTATTAATAACGCTTTTAATAACGCACGCGTTTGGCGTCTGTCAAGAAGGTATCATTTTTTTCGGATATTTTTATTTATGGGAGTTTGCGGAAATTAAAGACAGTATAATCATGGGATGGCCATGCTGACTGTTCGTGCTTGCCGTCTAGCTTTTTTAGGAATTCTTGTTGGAATGATCATGGGATGCGCGCACGAGCTCCCGTCTCATCCCTCTCAAGAAGACCTCACAGAGCCCCTGGTGTTCGGACATATTCACGTGTGGCAGGAAAAGCCCTCAGGAAGAATTTACCTCCCGGAATTAGCTTCGATTGAATTCAGCTCCAGGGATGGTCAAAGGCGTTATCGTGTGGAAATTGAGGCGGCTTCCTCCTATTTTTTCCTGTCATTGAAGCCGGGGCAGTATCAGGTGACCAGAGTATTTATTGTGGAGGGCGGATTTCGATCCAGTGCGGAAGTTCCGCTAACCTTTGAGGTTCCGGACCGGGGAGTGGTGTATCTTGGCGCTTGGCGTTTCCAGATTGATCCTCCGAATTATACAAGAGAGTTGGAGGTAACCATTGTCTCGGAATCAGTAAAAGCCATCATGGAAATGACAGTTCGTTATCCATCCCTTTCTTCCAATGTGATCCTGTCCTCCCTGGCGGAACCTCCGGTATTGCGGGCACGATTGTTCGAAGTCACGCCCTATCCCAGATTCCGATACTTTAATCGTCATAATTCTACATAAATTCTTTCAAGCGAACTCCGGCTGTTCGAAAATCAACGTTATTGTTAAGGGTAGGAGATTAATCATGGGGCGAATGCAGAATTTCCTTGGACTCTTCTTTTTGACTCTCTTCCTGGCGGGCTGCCAGGGGACACCTCATTTGGTAAAGCGCAGTCAGATGCTAATGGGAACCGTGGTGTTTGTCACGGCGGTTGGAGCAGATGAGAGGATTGCGCAAAGGGCGGTCAAAGCGGGGCTTGATGAAATCCGGCGATTAGAAGAGTTGTTGAGCACCTGGATTCCAACCAGTGAATTATCACAGGTGAATGCAGCGGCGGGACGGGAATCCATACCGGTGAGTCAGGAAACCTTTGAAGTCCTCACGCGATCGCTGGAGGTGGCGAAACTCACGCAGGGAGGGTTCAATATCGCCCTTGGTCCAGCGGTGAATGCATGGGATGCCAGCGGGGACGGGCATGTTCCGTCCAAGGACGATCTGGAAGCGCTTCGCCCGCAATTAGAGTTATCAAATGTGCAATTGGATGAAACAACGCGAAGTGTGTGGTTGCGGCGTCCTGGGATGTCTATTGATGTGGGGGGGATCGGGAAAGGGTATGCGGCCGACCTCGCTGCCAAGGTAATGCGCACGACAGGAGCGACCGCAGGCGTGGTTGCGTTATCGGGCGACATTAAAACGTTCGGACGTATGCCGGATGCCCAACGCTTTGTCTTTGGTATCCAGCATCCCCGAAAGGAACAGGGCGAAGTCTTAGGACGGATTGAATTGGAAGATGAAGCGGTTTCTACTGCAGGAGATTATCAACGGTATTTTATGAGAGACGGGGTTCGCTTTCACCACATCCTCGATCCCCAGACGCTTCATCCGGCTCGAGGTTGTCAAAGTGTCACGATCATAGCCAAAGAAGGTGTGATGGCCGATGGGTTGGACACGGGCATTTTTGTCATGGGTCCTGACCAAGGCATGGCCCTCATTGAGTCTTTGCCGGATGTGGAAGGGGTGATTGTTGATCAGGAAGGGACCGTGCTTGTCTCATCGGGTCTGAAGAATCGCGTAAGCCTCGAGCCGTAAAAAACCTCTCAAACTCATTCAAAAAAAGGAGGCATGAAGCCTCCTTTTTTTGAGCCTAGAAGAGGACAACTTAGCTCGGCTTGTTCTTAGAATGGTGGGAATACCCGCCTGGATGACCCTTCGTCATCCCGCCCTCTTGATGGGCATTGATGCGATCATGGACCGCTTTCATCCGAGAGCGTTGCTCGTCCGTTAATACGGCCTTGGCGTCCCGCCCGGCTTTTACTGACGCCAGGTAAAGACCTGCGCGAATCTCATAAAGACTTTTCAGCTTCGATTCAACAGCGCCCAAGTCCCCTTGGTCATTCCGCAACAACTCGTGCAAATCCAAGCTGGTCAGTTGCATGTCAGCTTTCATTTTAATTTTGCTTTTTTCAAAATCGGTCTTAATGGCCTGAAGTTTGGTAACCTGGTCCTCCGTAAGGGCCATGCCTTCTTTGAATTTCAAAATGTGTTCGATAAATTCGGAGGCGCTTTGATGAGGACCATGCCCTGATAGATGGGCGCGTCCTCCTGAGCCGTAGCCACCTGACATGCTTGAGCCATGATGGATGTCGCCATGGCCATAGGCTCCTGCTCCGTGGGGAGACGTGCTGTATCCGGATGGGTGGTGGGCATCTCCGCCATATCCTGTGGCCAAACTCATAGCGGGAAATCCCAGAATTAAGGACAAGACTCCGGACCAGAGTGGAATCATTCGTTTGTGGGTTGTTCTCCCTTTCATGGTCATGTTAACAGCCTCCTTTCGCGATGAGAAAAAAGCTATGGTTAAGAAAAAATGATTGGAAATGTCATAATCCGTGAGTCCTCTGAACCAATTCTTATTATACACGGGAATGGGGCAAATGTAGCCCGTAAGACTCTTTCTTATCTCAAAAATTCAAGAGGTTACACAACTCCATGAATGGGAAGCCCTGTTCTGGTAGCCAGGAAGGCGTGTGAAACCTGGGTGATTGAGGTGTTGGAGCGATGAGGGATCGACTGACGGCCTACGTGAGAAGTATTCGTTATCAAAAGGAAAAAGCTGTGGACGGATGGAAAGGGGAAGCCAGCCTCATTAAGCGGGTTGGCAGGTATTGCAGAGACCGTACAGTTCTAGTTTATGGGTTTGAATGGTAAACCCGTTTTTTCTCGCCACCTCTTCTTGTAGTCGTTCGATTTGGCAATTTTGAAATTCAATAATTTTTCCGCAGGAGGTACAAATAAGGTGATCGTGATGACCCTTATGGGACACGTTATCGAATTGTGTTTGTGAGCCGAAATGGCGTTCTTGTGCCAGGTCGGTTTCACAGAATAATTTGAGCGTGCGATAGATGGTGGCCAGGCCAATATGTGGGTCTTTTTTGGCGAGAATATGATATAACTGCTCGGCAGTGACATGCTCCATTTTGAGGAAGGTCGTCAAAATTAACTCGCGTTGACGGGTCAGTTTGAGACTGTTTTTTTGGAGATGATGCTTGAGCGTTTCGAGTTCTTTGACCGGTTTAGACATGGTGAAATCTTTCTTAATAATGAAGAAGAAGGATATTAAACCCCAATCATCTTAGGTGGTCAAGAATTATTTTGTCTGTTTTGGTGTTCGTAAGGCAATTTAGGGAGAACCTATGAGAAAACCCTCGGAAGTGACCGGTGACCGCGCGTTGCTGATCTATACTCTGCATTTGACCGAATCCATGGGCTTGATGAGTGACGTGAAACTTCAACAATTATTATTCCTCTGTGAATTGCAAATGTTGGGGAAAGGATTGAAAGGGTTGCATTTTGAATTTGTACGATTTCCTTATGGGGCCTTTAGCAAGGATGTGGATAATGACTTACTTTTCTTGCGTCGGAAGGAACGGATAGAGAATTTTGATGTGACGGAACAGGCTCAGGGGGTCGTGGATTTAGTTGATCGGATCATGAAAGAACCCGAAGCCAATCAGCAGGTTATGGAAATGGTTCACACGGTGGTCGAGAAATATGGCCCGATGGATAATAGCGCCATTATGAGTGCGGTAGAGGCAGTGGAATTAGGTCCAGCCGATAATCCTGAGCAAAAACTGGCCATCCGAGATATTTCATTCCACACCATCATGCTTGTGCCCTCGCGGATTGAAGCGACCGAAGCCATCACGCTATCACCCGCACAGGTAAAAACGTTGAATGCGGCAATGGGGTATTAAAGCCCAATCGACGTCGGGATAACGATGTATTTTGCGGTGCGGTGATTGACGGTGAAGAAGAGGAAAAGAGGTCCCGAGGCCGAACAGGGGTTCGACCTCGGTCTTGTGAATTAAATCTTCTGCGGTTACTTGGTAGGCGAGGTCTCTCCGGCAGAGGTTGTTGAGCCAACGGTAAAGGTTTCCCGCAGCGCCTCCAACCTGACTTTCCCCACGCCTTTGACTTTCCCCAGGTCATCGAATGATTTAAAGGCTCCGTGATCTTTTTTGTAGGCGAGAATGTTGTGGGCGATATCCTGCCCCACGCCTTTAACGGCTTCGAGTTGTTCAAGAGTGGCAGTGTTAATGTCAATCTTGTTCACGGTGGCTTCTGCCCAGGACATAGGAAATAACAGGCCAACGGAAAGAACAAGGGCAAACATAAAACCCGAAACTTGTTTTGAATGAAGCTTCACGGCACACGCTCCTTGGAAAAGGTTTGAAACGCCTCGTTGCTGTTCTCCCTCTTCACGGGGAGAAGGCAACGAATGAATGAGTGAGGCCAGGGTAGAGAGCGGAACGATTGAAGGGCAATCTGTCGAAGATGGTGTCTTGGAAATGTCAAAAGCCCAATAAATGCGAAAATTTACTGAGGCGAAGATGGAGGAACGGTTGTCGGAAATTGATACAAGGTGCCGAATTTCTGTCTGAGGTCTTGAATAAAGGGTTCAGGAGTCAGGGCCTGCCCAGTCACGCGGGTGATTAAATCGGCTGCTGTGTACTGTCGTCCCCAACGATGCACTTTATCGTTCAGCCAGCCTTTCAATGGAAGTAAGTTACCTTGACTGATGGCCTGGTCGAGGCCTGGAAGATCCTTTTGTGCCTGCCGAAAGAGCATGGCCGCATACAGATTCCCAAGCGTGTATGTGGGGAAATAGCCAAAGGCTCCAAAGGACCAGTGCACGTCCTGCAGCACGCCTTCCGCATCGGAGGAAGGAACGATTCCCAGGTATTCCTGAATTTTGGCGTTCCAGATTTCCGGCAGATCATCAACGTGCAAGCGGCCTTCAATAATATCCAGCTCAATTTCAAATCGCACCATGATATGCAGGTTGTACGTTAGCTCATCGGCTTCAACCCGGATAAACGACGGGGCCACCCGGTTAATCGCCAGGTAGAAATCCTCAACACTGGTCTCCCCCAACTGTGTCGGAAAAACCTCCTGAAGTTTCGGGTAAAAATATTGCCAAAAGGCCCGGGACCGTCCCACGCAATTTTCCCATAAACGGGATTGGCTCTCGTGAATACCCAAGGAAATGGCTTCACCTAATGGTGTGCCATATTGCTTGGCGGGGAGTCCTTGTTCATACAGGCCGTGCCCTCCTTCGTGAATACAGCTAAAGAGACAGGAGGGGAGGTCCGTTTCGAAGACGCGCGTGGTCACCCGTACATCGGTTGGATGGAATGCCGTCGTAAACGGATGCGCCGACAAATCCAGGCGTCCTCGTTGAAAATCGTATCCCATGTGCTTGAGCACGAGTCGCCCGAAGTCAATCTGTGGTGTTTGCCCGTAGGATTGCGTCAGGAGGCGGGTATTGGGATGGATAGGGGACTGTTGAATGTGGTTCAGCAAACGGATCAGCTCCGTCCGCAAGGTGGCAAAGAGTGGACGTAATTGCGCCACGGTCGATCCCGGCTCGTAGGTGTCCAGTAATGCATTATAGGGAGAGTCCGTGTAGCCCAGATAATCCGCCTCTTGTTGCTTCAGTGTCACGATCCGTTGCAAATTCGGTAGAAACCGTTGGAAGTCATTCGTTTTCCTGGCTTCCGTCCATACTTGTTGTGCTATAGAGCATTCTCGCTCAAGCTGGTTGACGAAGGCTGACGGCAATTTTTTCGCACGGGAAAAGTCCCGCCAGGTCTCGCGAAGGAGAGCTTGTGAGGATTCGTCCAAGGCAGACGCGTGCGGGGAATGAAGAGTGCCGGTGGAAAGATCTACAAACGTTCCAAGCAGGGATTCCATCTCAGGCGAAACAAATTGGTCATGGGCCAGCGTTTGAAGAGTAGCCAGTTGTTCCGCTCGAACCGCTCCTCCGCCGGGGGGCATAAATGTTTCCTGATCCCAGGAGAGCACGGCTGCGGCATCATGCAGGTGATGGATCTGTCGCAAGGTCTGTTTGAGCGGATCAAGGGCAGCGTCAGCGGACATGAGCGGTTCCTTTAATAATTGGTCAATGGTTCAGTGAATGCCCGGATCACTGTAAGGCAGCCTTTGAGAAATAGGCAAGAAGCGTTCGCCGATGAGTGAACAGAAATGTCTTGTGCCTTGTAAGGGGAGGATGGGACCGGTTGCTCAGACCGAAGGGCCGATGGAACAGGTGAGAGACAAAAGAAGAAAAGAGTCGAATTAGCTTGCGGGAAGAGGATGGCGAGAAGGACAATATGGGGTCATACAAGAACATGGTAAGGTGATGATCGATTGCAAAGGGGAAGAACATGAAATCCTTGGTGTTACCGGACATTGAAGCTTATGCTCAAGCGCACTCTTTCACGGAATCAGAGGTCTGTCGGCGACTTCGGGAGGAAACGTATCGAACAATGGACTGTCCTCAGATGGTTGTTGGTCCGCTCGCAGGCGCATTGTTAAAGGTCATGGCATTGAGTGTGGGCGCCAAACGGGTCTTGGAAATCGGGACGTTTAGCGGCTACAGCGCTCTCTGTCTGGCGGAGTGTCTTCCTGAGGATGGAATGGTCATCACGTGCGATATCGATCCTGAGTCGACGGACATGGCCAAGCGGTATTGGGCTCAGAGCCCTCATGGTTCTAAGATTCATCTCCACCTCGGCCCTGCCTTGGAAACGATGGCGACATTGACTGGAAGGTTTGACCTGATCTTCATCGATGCCGACAAGGCCAACTATGTGAATTATTTTCGTCAGGCATTGGAGTTGATATCCGATCAAGGCGTCATTCTCATTGATAATGTTTTATGGAATGGAGATGTGCTTACACATCCTGCTCCGGATACCAATACTGCGGCCATTCAAGAGCTCAATCGAGTCGTGCATGCCGAGCCGCGGGTCTCAGCGGTTTTGTTGACCATTCGCGATGGGATTTTCTTGATCAAGCTGCGTCCATCTCCCAACGCCAATGCTCGGGCGGCGCAACAACAGGTCCAGCAATAAGACCAATCACAGAACCGGTTCGCTCCTGCTTTCACGAGTACATCCACCGGCCTTGCTTCGTCTTTTTCTGCCCATACTAGCCGTACGGTTTTTTCCATTTTCTCAGTCAGTTGATTCTATTTCTCTTTAGATTTAGTCTAGAGCCGGATCTATTCAAACCGTAAAGAAGACAGAAAAGAGCGATAACAGAAGGGGTGAGGCATGAAGCCACATGCGTTTATCGCGATGCCGTTCGGCGTGAAGAAAGACAGCCAGGGCACCGATATTGATTTTAACCGGGTCTATGATGAATTGATCAAGCCTGCCCTTGATGAGGCAGGCTTGCACGTCTTCCGTGCTGACGAGGAGGAACGTGCCGGTGATATCCGGACGGATATGTTCCAGGAACTCCTCATCGCCGACCTCGTGGTAGCCGACCTCACTCTGGATAATCCTAACGTCTGGTATGAGTTGGGCGTGCGCCATGCGTTGCGGGCGCGAGGCGTCGTCCTGATTTGTGGCGGGCGCGTGACGACCGCTTTCGATCTGTATACTGACCGTAAGCTCCGTTACAGCATTACCAATAGTGGCCCCGATCCTGTGACCCTCAAACAGGATAAAGAGAATCTGACAATCATGGTCAAGGCGACGATGGAGTCGTGGCATGGCCGCAAGGTGAGTCCGGTGTATCACCTCATGCCCAATCTTCAGGAACCGGACTGGAAGTCGCTCCGCATAGGCGATGTGCGGGAATTCTGGGATCAGCATGAGGCATGGGAAGCGCGCGTAGAATTAGCGCGAAAATCCCTCCACATCGGGGATGTGCTTGTTCTGGCAGATGAGGCGCCCATTGCCGCGTTTCGAGCCGAAGCGTGGATCAAGGCCGGTGAAGCTTTGCGAAAAGCTGAACATTTCGACTTCGCCTTGGAACAGCTCGAACATGGTCTGGCTATCGAGCCGGACAACCTCAAAGGGCTGCGCGAGCAGGGCATCTGTCTGCAACGGCTGGCCCTGGCCGGTACTCCAAGTCATTCGTTGGATCGCGCGCGCGCGCACTACCGCAAGGTATTGGATCTGTATCCACAGGATCCTGAGACCTGGGCATTGCTCGGCCGTGTCGACAAGGATGCCTGGATTGCCGCGTGGCGCCAGTCCGGCAAAACCGCAGAGCAGATGCGAGAGGAAGCAGCTTACGAAGATGCTCTCCTGCGCGGGGCAATCGACAGTTATGCCAGAGCCTACCGCCGTAATCCCAGCCATTACTATTCCGGCATCAATGCGCTCACATTGATGCATCTCTACCGTCATTTGACCAATGATGCACGCTATGAGGGGGACAAAGCCATTATGGACGGGGCGGTACGATTTGCCGCCGCATGCGAACCGGATGAGCAGCTGTGGTTCTGGTCCAAAGCGACGCTCGGTGATCTGGAAGTGCTGATCGGCACACCGGAGATGACGAAGGCGGCCTATAAGGAAGCCATCGCCAAGAATGACAGGGACTGGTTCGCACTCAACTCCAGCCGCGCCCAACTGCAGCTCCTCAAAGATCTGGGCTTTCGCCCGGAGACCGTCGACGCCGGTCTAGCAACTTTCGACCGAGCATTACAGAATCTGGCGAAGCCGGATGACCGTTGGCAACCACGGCAAGTGTTTCTTTTTAGCGGTCACATGGTCGACGCACCGGGGAGACACCCCCCGCGTTTTCCGAAAGAAAAGGAATCCATCGCTGCGCGGAAAATTGCCGAGGCCTTGGAACAACTGGGCGCCG
>JAGQKG010000007.1 GCA_020430245.1 Nitrospira sp. | reverse complement strand
CACGGGATCTGCCACGATCATGGACTCCGCCTTCGACAAGCATTCACACGACACCTTGGCCGTCGCCCCCTTTCAACCGCCTCTCTCTCCCCATCACCAGCTTCCTTTTAGAGAGCGTTCACCCTTGTCTGATGCTGAAATTTCGTTTGCAGGATGGCAGACCGGAGAAGTGTGTAACCCCGTCCGGAGGACAAATATAGGTCACAACTGCGGACAGGGAACCGCAAGAGCTAGGGTTTGTCGGGGTTGCGTCTTGAAGCCGGCAATCGAGAGGATTGGGGGAATGTTTGCTATCGGCGCGGAGTTGGGAATTTGCTGGTCGTCTTCAATCGGTTTTTAATCAGGACCATCCCGATATGAGGGAGGCGGGCGGTTCGACGAACCTCAAACCATCCATACGCCAACACGCTCAGAACCAACACAAGGGCTATACCCATCGAAACGGGGTCATGCCCCATAAATAATTCTAAGAGATGCACGGTGAACTGTTCTCCTGTTGTATTCTCATGTTTTTCGGTCATTTCCGCTCGATCTTAAGATTTGCTCTTCCCTCCCAAGTCATTTTCCATTTATACATATTTTCACTTACGTCTGTGCCATATTTTTTATAGATTCACCAAACAATTTTTCTCGCTTATTTCGCGCCATAATCAGTAACCGGTATAATGCATTCATTATGATGTTCTCCCTGCCCTCACTTAGATTTTTTCAGGCCTGTGTTCTGATGCTGAGTCTCATGGTGGTTGCACCCCTGGATTTGGCCATAGTATGGGGAGCCACGCCGGTCAGTCTCGCTCCCGCCGCTGATACCCAAGAAACCGTTGTGACCATTAAGATTAAATCACGTGAATTCAGCCCCAACACCCTTTCAGTCACGGTGGGGCAAAAAACCCGGCTGGTCCTCAAAAACTTGGATACGGAACTGCATGCATTTCTGCCAGTCGGCTTACTCACAGATATCCACCTGAATGTCAGCGGAAGTGGTGCCCCACAGTTTTCCAAAGAAGGTCTCAGCCGCGTTTTGCTTCCCACCCGAGGCCAAACGGACATTGTCTTTATCCCATCTCATCCCGGCACGTTCCCCTATTTTTGCGATTTACCCGGCCATGTGATGCGGGGTACCATCGTAGTACACAAGAATGAGGGTGTGGTAGATTAGCGACCTGGATTATGAGGGACATTCCCCTCTTTACTACACAAAATCATTAACCAGGCAAATTTGTGAGGAGGATTTTGGGTCCATGAGTATTGTTCGTCACCAACCAATTATGACAGATAGCCTGCAATCTGAGGCGGAACTCCGCCTCGTTTCCCCTATTCGCCGGATGTGGCCTACGTTCAAATGGGTAGGCCTCCTGTACTGTTCCGGGCTATTGGCTTTCACTCCTGTGTGGGCCGCTGAGCCAGCGCCCGTCAATGAAGAAGGATTGCTCACCACCGTTCGGGAATATGCCCAAGCGGTAGGAAACGGCGATCGGGTTGCGGCCGGCCAACGGGATTTTGTGTGCTTACATCAAATGGCCCAACAGCAGCTGTTTTCAAACGGGAACTTTCCCGACCCGGCTCATCCCATCTATGAATGGTGTGACCACCGTCGGCAGGAGGCCCACCAACGAGTCATTCAACAAAAAGACCGGGCATTGGATAATGTCTGGCCGGGACCTGGGAAACTAGTCGATTTTTCCGATTTCGAACGATTTTTTATTGCGGAAACACTCAATCAGCAATTGGCTCCATCGTTTTTCGTCATGCAGGCCATTGCCGTCCAGGAACCCACAACCCCATTTATCCTTGAGACCGTGGAATCGGGAACCCTGCCCCATGCCTCATTTCCTTCTCCAGATGAAACCAGGGTGGTAGCCGCACCCACAGCCTTTCTCACCACCAAGGTGTCCTATCCGAATGCCTTGACGGCACCCATCGCCAATGCACCGGGAGCCGAGGATTGGACCGTACCCTATAAAAAAGCCCAGCGAGTCGTAAAATCCGTCAACGTCAAGTGGGTCGTGCTCTCAGATCTGAAACAATTGGGTTTTCCTACGGATCGTGCCGTGCTGGATCTGGTTCTCGATGGCCCCCGTGGCACAACCATTCCATTCGTCGTGGACCCGGGTGGCTATGTTCCGCGCTCAACAGAATGGTTTGGCCTTCCAGAGAGCCTGGCGGCCATCCAAACAGGCATTCAACAGGCACAAGCCGCACCGACCAGACTGGAATCCGTGATGAGGCTGAACCGTGTTTTGCTGATTGGCCCCTCCCACAAACCTACACTGGAAGTTTTTTCAGATCAATTGTACAAAGGGTTTCTTGATTATGGAGGTCGTTTGAACGGCCTTCAATTGGGTGATGAGCGTCTGGCCCAACGGTTCAACGAACTGTATTGGACGGTGCAATCCCAAACCGATCGGTTTGATCTGTCCCTGGGAATGGAAATAGGCGGGAAGCCTGAGCCGATGCCAGCCGATTACCTCTATCGAATGATCCCGGTGATGGAGGCATTAGCATCTCTGGAGCCCGGTGATTTCAACAACCGGATTCGATTATCCTCCACCTACCGATGGACGAACGATCAAATGGCGGCCCTATCCGCTCCACAGGAATTATTGACCGAAGTGCCAACCGAACAGGAAGAGCTTCGGGCACAGGTGCTCTTAGAGTTGGCATGGGCCCGGATTGGGAAAGTAGCCTGGAATCGACACTTTGACGATCCCGATATTCAGAGAGGTTATGAGGCGGCTCAGAAAGCGTTTGAGCTCACGAAAGATCCGCTCAACAAATTTACGGCAGCCTATGCGATGGCCTATAGCCTGGCGTTTCACGTACCCCGTGACAATCAGGCGATGCTGGGTCTCCTGAAGCAAGCCCGTGACTGGTTTGAGAAAACTCCCGGTTCAAGCCCACAAAGCTGGGCGTATATGTTGCACAACGATACGCTGAAGGGATTAGTCGAGAATGATCCCGCCTTCAAGTCATTGCTCGCAGCACAGTTGGAGCCCACAAAATAGGTGTGAGCGGCCTCATGAAGCTATCACATGCGGTGTCCCGGACAAACTGACGACCACCCAAGGCTGGAGAATCGTATTGTCTCAATGAACATTCTCCAGCCTTTTGGGTTCACCTTCCCTCTTTTTTTCAACACGGTCCCTCTTTCCCTCAGAACTCTTCTCTGATTCACTTACCATGGAGCTAGATTTCCGGAAAAATCCCGCTATCCTCAGCAACATGGTAGACGTGATGGCAGATGGCGTGTTCACGGTCGATGCCAAAGGCCACATTGTCGCCTGGAGCACCGGAGCAGCTCGCATTACGGGATATTCCAGTCAGGATATCCTGGGGAAATCCTGCCATATTTTAGAAGGTCAAAATTGTAAGGGGTTTCGCACCCTGACGGAGTTTTTGGACAACCCCACCCCATATCCTTGGGGGATCTGCAACCAGGAATGCAAAGTGCTGGGGAAAGACGGCCGGGAACTCTACCTCTTCGGCAATGTCTCGATCATCCGAGATGAACAAGGGCAGGTCGGGGGTGCTGTCGGAACCTTTACCGACCTCACCTCATTTATTTTGAATAACCAAAAAATTGCGGTGCTGGAGGAACAGGCAAAATCCCGTGAGTCTTTTCAACAGCTCATCGGAAAAAGCCCAGCGATGCAAGAGGTGTTTCGCCGGCTACGACTGGCTGCGCAAAGTGATGTCACGGTATTGCTTACCGGGGAATCCGGCACCGGGAAAGAACTGGCGGCCAGAGCCATTCACACCCTAAGTGATCGAAACGATAAACCGTTTTTCGCCATCAATTGCTCAGCGATTCCAGAAACCTTGCTTGAAAGTGAACTCTTCGGGCATGTGAAGGGGGCATTCACCGGGGCCATACGTGATAAAATCGGGGTCTTTCAAGCCGCCGACGGTGGTACGTTATTTTTGGATGAAATCGGAGATACCAGCCCTCTCCTGCAATTGAAATTGCTCAGGGTTCTGCAGGAAAGTGAAATACGCAGGGTTGGAGATGATCGGGGCATGCGGGTCGACGTTCGCCTCATTACGGCCACCAATCGGGATTTGAAAGTTCTTATGGCGGAAGGCACGGTTCGGGAAGATTTTTATTATCGGATTCATGTGTTCGAGATTACCCTTCCACCTTTGCGAGCCAGAAGAGAAGATATTCCTCTTTTGGTTCACCATTTCATGGCAGCCAACTCCAAAACGTTTCGTCGCGAAATAAGAGACATTGCCCAGGATACCCTTCAACGATTGATTGACTATAACTGGCCAGGAAATGTCCGCGAATTAAAAAATGCAATCGAACATGCCTTCGTCACCGTCAACGGCGATTGCCTCACCCTGTGGGACCTCCCTTCAGAAGTTCAACATCCTCCAAGCTCCAGAAGCCTCCGCCCCCCCTCATCCAACGCAGAGCCCTCCCTTCCACCGGATGAGGAAGCTCGTATTGCTGAAGCCCTTCAACGGACAAAAGGCAACAAAACGGAAGCTGCCAAGCTACTTGGAGTGAGTCGAGTCACACTCTGGAAGAAAATCAAACAGCTTCAGACCCATCCCAGCACATGATCAAATCGTTAACGCGTTAACTTAACAGTTAGCGCATTCTGTTCAGTCCATCCGAATTTAAGACCCCACTCAGGCCTTTCTTTACCTTTATCAATCAATTAGGCAATTGATTTTATTGAAAATTTTAAAATACGGCTGCGAAGCATAACCTGGCACAATCCATGCGTAATGGTATTTCATGGAAAGAATCTTAAAAGAATATTTCGAAACGAGTTCAGCCGATTTCGTCCAATGCTCCTTTTCATGAAGGAGGGGAGGGTATTCATCATGATTGTGAAACAATTTTATTTGAGTTGTTTAGCTCATGCGTCTTACATGATTGGGGATAACAAAACCTCAACCGCTGTGGTCGTGGATCCTCAACGGGACGTCGAGCAATACCTTCAGGAAGCCCGACGCCACAACTGGAAAATTCGTTATGTGTTTCTCACCCATTTTCATGCAGACTTTCTCGCCGGGCACCTTGAACTTCAACGACAAACCGGAGCTGAGATTTGTCTGGGCGCTAAAGCCAAGACCGACTTTCCCATTCGAAATTTTCGGGACAAAGAGGTTCTTGAGTTTGGGTCGGTGCGCATTCAGGTGTTAGAAACCCCAGGTCATACCCCGGAAAGTATTTCGCTTGCGGTTTACGATCTGGACAAGAGCACCGATCGCCCGCACTGCGTGCTGACGGGAGATACCTTGTTTATTGGCGATGTGGGCAGACCGGACCTTATGGCCTCCATTGGTGTCACCGCCGAAGAGTTAGGAGGACAATTATTCGATTCGCTACGCAATACACTCATGCGTCTTCCCGATGAAACGCTGGTCTATCCTGCACACGGAGCGGGATCCATGTGCGGAAAACATTTAAGCAGTGACACGGTGTCCACATTGGGCAAACAGCGTTGGGAAAACTATGCGCTTCAACCTATGACGAAAGAAAAATTTATTGAATTGGTCACGGCCGATCAACCTGAAGCACCTTCGTACTTTGGATATGACGCAAGAATGAATAGGGAACAGCATCCTGTTCTGGATGATGTGGTGCGGAACAGCCTTACTCCTCTTTCCCTGCAAGTGGTCTTGGATCATCAGAAAAATGGGGCTCAAGTCCTTGATGTCAGAAATGCCGTTGAATATGCGGGGGGGCACCTGAAGGGGAGTCTCAACATTGGATTAGGAGGGAAATTTGCGACCTGGGCCGGGACGGTTCTAGACCCCAAACGCTCCATTGTCATCATCTCAGAGCCTGGATATGAAAAAGAGGCGATTCAACGATTAGGCCGCATTGGGTTTGACCGCGTCTTGGGCTATCTGAAGGATGGAATGCAATCCCTTGAGGGGAACCCTGATGTGGTCCAAAAAGTCCAACGCATCTCCGTTCAGGGACTTGCGGAACTGCTGACGACCTCTCATCCACCAATGGTCATCGACGTGCGATCGGAAAAAGAGTGGGAGTCCGGGCATATTGACCGAAGCATTAACATCCCTTTGCCTCACCTGGCCGAACATATTCATGACATCCCTGCAGATACCCCTGTGGTGGTCCATTGTGCCAGTGGATATCGATCATCTACCGCCATAGGGATTTTGGAGCTAGCCGGACGAAGCCAGGCCATGGATCTCGTCGGTGGGCATGACGCCTGGCTTACCACATGGAGTCATCCACGCCAAAAGGTTCAACCCGAAACTACGACCGCATGCGCGAAATAAACAGGACAGGAGGACAACAAATGAACGCATTGGTATTAGAGCAAGAAGCAGAATCCGGAACGGGTAAGGAAAATCAGGTGTCGCCTCCTTCATTGAAGGATCCCCTGTATATCGATGTCAGAACACCACAAGAATTTGAAGGTATGCATATTTCAGGTGCTCGAAATATTCCTCTACCAGATTTACATAGATATGTGGACGAACTGAAAACCCTCTCTCATGCGCACCCCATCATGTTGATTTGTCGAACACAGAACCGGGTGAAAATTGCCTACGAATATTTGATTAACCAAGGTCTGACGAATTGCGGCATTCTGGAAGGAGGCATCACTGCCTGGGTTAATCAGGGCAAACCTGTGGTCAGGGGACAACATCGAATGTCCCTTGAAGGACAGGTTCGAGCCATCGCAGGGGTGCTGATCCTGGTAGGGGTCGGATTGGGTCTGACAATCCATTCCGGGTTCCTTCTGCTTCCGACGATAGTGGGGGTTGGACTTCTTCATGCAGGCCTTACCGACTCCTGCCTGATGGGAATGCTCTTGAGCAATCTGCCCTACAACCGGATTCGGAAATAATTGCTCCACATGATATTTTTGCAATTATTTTCATGCTTGAAATTTTCTGGACATTATACCTAAGGAGGTTTTCGATGGGTCAGGGAAGAAGTCTGTTGAATGTGGATGCAAGAAAGCTATTAATATTGGCTTTGATGATTGGCTCAGCCGCAGTGGCTCAGGCTGCCGAAAATTCTGAGGCCCCAACTCAGTTGAATGACATCCAGGCGAAATTTGGGCCGGTGTTGCAATTAGAAGGCAATGCCCAAAAAGAGATCAATGCGATTGCCAATTTGTTATCCGATAATTCAAAATTAAAATCCATCGACGCCACCAAAGCCAGTGGGGAAATGTGCATGCTGGAAACCGTTTCCAAGCATAATATGGTACATTTCAACCAACACCCCGAACACACCACAGAAGATATCGTGTATTACATAAACCCTGAACAGTTTATCGCTAACGGGCTTGATGTGGCCAAATTGCCCCGGCATCCGGAGAAACTCGGCGAAATGAAACCCCTCCAATGGTACTACTATGACGGCACATACGTTGAACCGCATCAGGGAAGTCAACTGAACAAGCCGTTCGTCATTATGAGCCTTGACGTTAAATAAGGTGCAAAACTTTATAGAGATAGATGGAGTTATGGACTGAATGGTCGTTCAGAGGACTCCATGGTAGTATGCGGCATATTTTCACCCGGGTCTCAAGGTCTTCTACGTGGCTGGAGGATCATTACTGATCAACACAAAGGAGGTTGCTATGCAGCGTTCAATCCGTTCATTTTTAACGGTAGGGACTTTTAGTCTATTAGCCATGGTGTGCATGACCACCCCTGCGATGAGCGAGGGGGGGGGCCCTGCCCCAGGACCTGCCCAGGGATATGATATCCATGTGCAGGCTCCTCACTTAATGCCGGATGGCACACCAGGTGGACCATTTCACCACTATTGCAAAGGAATTAATGACAAGATCTTGCAATGTCTCCTGTTTGAAACCACGGAGGCCAATGCCCCTCTTGTGGCCATCGAATATTTCGTATCCAAGGATCTTTCCCGAACCTTGCCGTTGATCCAGTGGCATCGGTTTTTCCATGATCATAAACAAGAAATCGCCACCGGCCGCGTGCAAATTTTAGATATTGAAGATCAGGAAAAGGTGAAAGCCATTGCTGACGCCGCGTCAAAGACAGATGGGGTCATTTATCATCTATGGCAAAAGGGAAAGGAATTCCCGGATGGGACCGTGACCTATCCACAATCACTCGGACACATCTTTAATCAACCGGAATAATTAAACCCGTTCCCGGAGATTCCAGGAAGGAATCTCCGGGATCCGGGTTAGAAGGGGCGTTGATCTTGAACCTGCTTAAGGGTACATATCAGGTTGTGCCGTTCATCTTTGTTGCGGGAATATTGGGAAGTGGCCCCGGGCATGCCACTGATCAGGAAGTGTTGAAACCAAGAGTTCCTTCTGCTCAGATTCAAGAAGCGAAAACCTGGACGAATCCTTTTCCTTCAAACCCCGAGAATATTGAGAAGGGCAAGCGCATTTTTCACGGTAAGGCATTTTGTGTCACCTGTCATGGCCCCGAGGGCAAAGGGTTGGGAAACATTCCTGGACTAAGAGGGAAGTTACCCCGAAACTTTACGGATAAGACCTGGCAGGCAGCTCGTACCGATGGCGAACTTTTTTGGATTTTAAAAAATGGCAGTCCGGGGACGGACATGGCCTCCTTTATCCCTCTGGTCTTGACCGAAGAAGAAGCCTGGTTTGTGATATTGTATGTGAGATCATTTGGAAATGGCACAGAATCAGCAAAAGAATAGGAACCATACGCACAAGCAGATGTTTCATGGCAACAGATTTAGGTCATATGGATTCACAATCAAAATACCGGGATCGACCTGGTGACCGGTATATGCGGAGAATTGATTGAATGCCCCAAATCCAGTAACATTAGGAGATGGGAATGACAGGAGAGGTTCATAAGTTCTGCGAGATGACTATGACTCAATAATTCCGTGCACCGCGCAATCTGACCCCTCGGAACCATTCTGGCAAACACATCTAGGAAGGAGGACTTGGCGTATGACGGTTATGCCTCTAGTCGTTCTTGCAACCTGGTTAGCATTCACCTCAGTTGAAACTTCCTCCCCCTCAACAACCTTAACTTTGCCTTCAGAACCCGACGAAAGTACGCGCATCGATGAAATCTACGATCAGGAGTCTCGTCTTCTGTTGTCCCTGTATTCCCTGAAAGGGAATGGAAAAGCTGATTACGTCACGGGACGGACTGTCGAACAACATGTGCGAAGCACCTACGGAAACCCGGTATATTACACATTAGAGTTTCCCATTTTTTATTGGTGGAACCATACGATGTGGAATGACCCGTTTATCGATGGCGTCAACGGCAACGAACAGGTCTATCAGGAAGAAACCGATTTTGACGTGAGCCGTTATAAACCTTGCACATTTAACGGACAACCCTGCTAGGCACAAGCGACTTCACCAGTTAGGGTCTCTTCACTCAACTCTCAATCTGATCACTGGCAGGTCGACGAAGGCCTTGGCCTCATCAAAAACTCCGTTTCAGATGAATGATCTGCACGAGGATCAACTGTATTTAGATAATTAAAATGGGAATCCATGAGCGGACGGGATGCTGTTTTCCAGGATGGCTGATGACCGGATAAGGCAAGTGATTGAGCGAACTCGTTCATTCGCAAAACTAAAGGTAAAGATGGAGGTCTGAATTGTAGAGGGGGAAGGCTTCATGGTTTCTTTGAAAAATGACAAGGTAGATTGACCTATGAATGGGGAAAAACCCGGAATTGACCGGCGACATTTATTGAAGGGGAGCCTGGCTCTTGGATTGGCAAGTTTTCTCACCCCAAGAGGCCTTTCGGCCAACGATTCCTCGACTGCCACCCTTCCTTTCGAGCGGGGTCGCCGTCCATTGATTGCGTTTCCACAAAAGCGGCCTCTCATGGTGATGACTACAAGACCTCCCCAACTGGAAACCCCCTTTCATATTTTTAATGAGGACATCTTCACCCCAAATGATGCATTTTTTGTTCGCTGGCATCTTGCCAATATCCCTCAGACAATAGACGTGAATACCTTCCGGCTGACCATTCGCGGCCGGGTCAATCAAACACTATCCTTGAGTCTTCAGGAATTACAAACCCAATTTGACCAAGTCGAAATTGCAGCCGTTTGCCAATGTGCGGGAAATAGTCGCGGGTTTTTTCAACCTCGGGTGCCCGGTGGACAATGGGGAAATGGAGCAATGGGAAATGCCAACTGGAAGGGAATCAGACTTCGTGATCTCCTTCACCGGGCCGGAATAGAGACTGATGCGGTCCAGGTGAGATTCGATGGGCTGGACCAACCGGTCGCACAAGCCACGCCTGATTTCCGAAAATCCCTAAGCCTTGAGGATGCACTCCATGAAGAGGTGCTGGTCGCTCATTCCATGAATGGGGAGGCTCTTCCCATGCTGAACGGTTTTCCACTTCGCCTAGTGGTACCGGGATGGTATGCCACTTATTGGGTAAAGATGCTGGCTGATATTGAAGTGCTAAACCAGGCCGATCAAAATTTTTGGACGACACGTGCCTATCGCTTGCCGGCTGATCCCTGTCACTGCATGAAACCTGGAGAAGACTTAACAGATACTGTGCCAATCGGGAAAATGCCAGTTCGTTCCTTTATCACTAATATGGAAGATGGTCGATCCATACCGGGAGGAGCACCTTACACCATTAAAGGCATTGCTTTTGACCAGGGGTATGGCATTGACCGCGTGTTGTTCTCCGTGGATGGAGGACAACAATGGCAATCCGCCCGATTAGGAAAGGACTTTGGAGACTTCAGCTTTCGTCTTTGGGAGGCACCCTTTACTCCTGAGCCCGGCAAGACATATTCACTCCAATCACTGGCCATCAATCGAATTGGAGAATCACAGCGTTTCAGTGCCCGATGGAATCCAAGTGGCTATCTTCGCAATGTGGTCGAAACGGTGAAAATTCATGCCACCTGAGGCCCACTCATGATCCGTGTTTGGATATTCCTGTTGTTGTTAATTGGGGCCACGGATTTCGCCTGGGGGCTTCCGGCCGATGGCGGTAGCCGAGAACAAGTATCCATTCTCCATCTTCCTTCTGATCCGATTTCCTTTCAACCCGGTCCAGGGAGTGACCTCGCCAACCGTTACTGCCTCATATGTCATTCGGCCGAATATGTGTATATGCAACCACCGCATTCCCGTGAGCAATGGATGGAAATCGTCAACAAAATGCAAACAACCTTTGGTTGTCCAATTTCAGATGAGGACATGGCTCCATTGTCCGACTATTTGGTGACACAAAATTCACTCCAACCTTCCCCCTCTGCCCCGCCTGTCCAATCCGACGAGCAAAAAAAGGAAATCGCCGGTCGATCCCCCAATCACTCTGGGGATCCTCTAAAAGGGGAATCCCTCTATAAACGCCACTGTCTCACGTGCCATGGACCGGGTGGCAAAGGAGACGGTCCCATTGGACAGGCCCTGATCCCCCCAGCGGCCAACCTCACGTTACTCGGCAAACAATCAGATAAAACCGTTCTTGAGACACTTCGAAACGGCCGCCCGGGAACAGCTATGCCTTCATGGAAAAACGATTTGAATGCATTAGAGCTGAATCATCTTCTTTCATTTCTTCGAACATTAACTCCATAACACCGATGAATACTGCGAGCTTGATTAATAGGCTATTCCCTCAGCATCAGAAAATATTTCTTAGGTTTCCCCAATTGCACCGATACTTTCCGTTCCGTGCTTCCTGAACCATGAGAAAAAACCTCGGGGAGGTTTTGGTAGTTGTGGGCACTAAAGGTCCTGCTTCCCCCACCAAACTCTGTTAGCCCACATTTAGCCAATATTGAGACCATTCTCATGCGCCATGTAAAAATTGTAGCCACGATTGGTCCTGCGACTTGCTCCCAAGAAAATTTAAAACAACTCTTGCATGCCGGGATCAATGTCGCCAGATTTAACATGTCCCATGGAACCGCTGATTGGCACAAGACAACCATACAACGACTTCGACGCCTTGCTCTTGTGGAAAAAACGCCACTTGCCATCCTTGTAGACTTGGCAGGCCCCAAAATCCGCCTGGGAGACATCCCAGACGAAGAAACCGTCTTGCAGAGAGGCCGGAATATCATTCTTGTTACGAATTCAGACCCCTACCATCAAAATTCAGGGCAAAACGCATCGGGGGATTCACTGCCGGTTAATCTTCTCCATTTCCCGGATCGAATGGAACCAGGGCAAATCGTCTTAATTGATGACGGGAACTTGTCCCTCATCGTGGAGAAACAAGAACCCAACCGACTGATCTGCAAAATCCTGGTTGGAGGGAAGGTCACCTCACATAAAGGTGTCAATTTCCCTCGCCTCCCGCTCGACATTACTGGTTTTACGCAGAAAGACGCTGACGACCTTCAAGTGGCCATCGACGTTGAAGCCGATTATGTCGCCCTCTCGTTTGTTCGAAGTCCGAAGGATATTCACCTACTCCAAAGTGCTTTGGCCGATCGATCAGCCCTGATCCCTCTCATTGCCAAAATCGAAAGGCCTGAAGCCCTGACCTGTCTTGATGAAATCCTTGATGCCGCCGATGGGGTAATGGTTGCCAGAGGAGACCTGGCGCTGGAAATGAGCCCGGAAGAAGTTCCACTTTTGCAAAAGCAGATCATCGCACAGGCCAATCGTATGGGTAAGCCTGTGATCACCGCCACACAAATGTTGGAATCGATGACTCGAAATTCTTCCCCCACTCGCGCGGAAGCCTCGGATGTGGCAAACGCCGTGCTGGACGGAACGGATGCCGTCATGTTGTCGGCCGAAACTTCAATGGGAAATTTTCCTTTCGAAGCGGTCCAGGTCATGGATCGGATTATTCGACAAGCAGAAAAAGAAATGTTCCGCAAGAGCCAAAACCTCCTTTCGCCTAAAGGAGTCGTGCGTTCGACTCCGGAAGCGGTCTGTGAGGCTGCCGTCTCTCTTGCAACATCTGTTGACGCCCAAGCCATCGTGGTCTTCACCGAATCCGGCCATACAGCCAAGCTATTGGCCCGCCATCGACCGACGGTTCAGATTATCGCACTGACTCCCTCCCCAATCGTCACACGTCAATTAGCGTTAGTCTGGGGGATCGTCTCATTTGTATTCCCCCAAATTGATGACACCGATGAACGAATCCATGCCGCCCAGGATCACCTCAAAACCCTGGGACTGCTTCATGAAGGCCGACTCATGGTCATCGTCACCGGGGAACGCTTGGGGCATGCCTTCGGAACCAATATCATCAAAGCCCATTTGGTCGTATAAATTCCCGGGGAGAGAACGTTAGGACCATGTCCATTACGATCATCATTATCGGAGGCGTGGCTGGAGGAGCGAGCGCGGCTGCCAAGGCGCGTCGAACCAACGAAGCTGCCAATATCATGATGTTCGAAAAAGGTCCCTATGTATCCTTTGCCAACTGCGGCCTCCCATACTATGTCGGAGAGACCATTCAGGATCGCGATGACCTTCTCCTTCAAACCCCGGAACGATTTTGGAAACGCTTCAGGATCCAGGTCCAGGTCTTACACGAAGTCATTGCCATAGACCGAACAGCGAAATGCGTACAGGTGAAAAACCTAATGACTCATGAAATCACCTCGCACCCCTATGACAGGCTCATTCTGGCACCCGGTGCCGGGGCCATCATGCCCAACATACCTGGCATTCACGCCAAAAACATCTTTACAGTCAAAACCGTCCCTGATTCCGACGCTATCAAGACTTTTCTGAAAAATTATCGCACTCAACAGGCGATTATCATAGGTGGCGGATTTATTGGACTGGAAACGGCTGAGGCACTGAAGCACCGAGGCCGGAGAGTGACAATCGTGGAAAAGGCTCCCCAACTCCTTCCTCCATTTGATCCTGATATGGCCACCCTGGTCGCTCATCATCTGCAAGAAAAGGGAGTGAAGATTATTACTAGTGACGGCATCACGGCATTTCGGCAGGAAGGGGAGTTCGCCAAAGAAGCCGAACTGGAGAGTGGGAAGCGACTTCCGATGGACCTCGCCATTCTGTCGATCGGCGTCCGGCCGGAACTCAAACTTGCACGAGAAGCGGGGCTTGAAATTGGGCCATCAGGAGGCATAGTCGTGAATACACGGCAACAGACATCTGATCCCGACATCTATGCAGCGGGTGATGCAGTTGAAGTTCTCCACCTCGTGACGGGGAAACACGCAAGAATCGCGTTAGCCGGGCCGGCCAATAAGCAGGGAAGGGTCGCCGGGGCCAACGCTGCAGGCGGAGACTTACAGTTTCATGGAGCCCTGGGCACAGCCATTGTCGAAAGCATGGGCATCACTGCTGCCAAAACGGGATTAAGCGAACGCGAAGCCAAGATCCACGGCTTGAATTACTTTATCTCCCTCACCCACCCCCTGGATCACGCCGAGTACTATCCTGGAGCAGAAGCGATTCACATGAAATTAGTCGTAGAGCAACAGACGGGGAAATTGTTAGGGGCTCAAATTGTGGGGGATCAGGGAGTGGACAAACGAATTGATGTCTTGGCCACTGCCATACATGCCAAACTAAAGGTCCAGGATCTGGAACAATTGGATTTGGCCTATGCACCCCAATTTAATTCTGCAAAAGGGCCCATTAATATGGCAGGTTTCGTGGCCGCCAATTCATTACGCGGGGAGGTCAACACGCTCACAGGCAAAGAATTACAAAAAAAATTGGAAATAAATCCTTTGCTCCAATTGTTAGATGTCCGGACCACGAACGAATATCAAGAATCTCATATTCCTCAGGCCCGTCTCATTCCGATTGATGAGCTGAGAGACCAGCTTCAGCAGCTTGATCCCTCACAGGAAACGGTTGTCTATTGTCGTGTCGGATTACGCGGGTACCTTGCGGCTCGCATTCTCCTCCAACATGGCTTCACCCATGTCTTCAACCTCACCGGTGGCTATTTAAGCTTCCCTCAATAAAATTCGATTCCCCTCAATCCAAGTAAACCAGTAAATCTTTGAAAGCTGGAGTGGTTAACGTGTTAACCACATCCGTTAAATCAGGCTTAACGGTCCACCATATTTTCGTTGATACACATTGCACATTTCACTATAAGCAACTGATGTTATTCATATTTTTGTCACTTGCTGCATTTGGCATTTGGTTTGCTGTTGTTATTGGCATGAAGAAGAGAAATCGAAAGGTCCCTTAACAATTTTTTACCGGAGGAAGGTGCCCATGGAACAAACAACAGGTAAATCTGGAACCGCAGCAATGTTCAGCGGTCAACGGTCACTGGGGCGGATCCTGGTCGTTGATGACGAACCGGACGTTCGGAAAGTTGTGCGATTGTATTTGGAAAAAACCGGATACGACGTGATCGAAGCCGAAGACGGTAAACAGGCTGTGCGAGAAATCAAAAACGGAGAAAATCCTCTGTTGGTGGACGTGATCCTCACTGACATTCGAATGCCCAAACTAAATGGACTGGAAGCCATTCAGTTTTTTCAAACAGAATTTCCTCATGTTTCGTTGATTGTGCTGACTGGATTTCCAGATTTAACGATAGCCACATCCTTGATGAAGAATGGGATTATTGACTATCTGGTCAAACCTGTTGAAAAAGAAAAACTCTTGACAGCAGTTGCTAAGGCCATGGAACAACGGGAAATCAATCATCTATAAACAGGGAAATACCTGCCCTCTCACTTTAATGACCGAAAAAGGCTTTCGATATAAATGTGAGGACTTTGCTTAGCCTTTCTATTAATTTTGTTCTATAAATCCGGAAAGAGATGAAATTGGGCTTTATGAGTCAAAAGACCCCAAGTAGAATACGACGCAAATGGGGAAATTCATTCCATAGAATTATCACAAGAAACTCTCTGAAATCTCGGTCCCCCAAGTCTAAATACGACTTTGTATTTTTGGCCAAACATGTATGGAGGTTTTACCAATGACTCACATGAGGAATGTTCACTCGAAGGCAAACGGCCATGTTCCCATGCTCACGATGAGTATCCTTCTCTATTTTCTGTTCCCCTTTTTGCTTTTTGCGGCTGACGGAAAAGATGCAGAATCCCTGATCAGCACCACATGTTCGACCTGCCATAAGTTTCAGGGTGAGGGGGAGAGTCGCTTTCACTTAAAGGCTCCGGATCTCATGTGGGGTGGAAGCAAGTTTCAGCGGGATTGGCTGATTGGATGGCTGACGGGGAAAGAACCGATGCTGTATGCCAAGAGTTACCGGTGGGATCAGGGCCAACAACCTGACCAGCACATGACCGTCTCTCAACAGGAAGCTGAGGGACTGGCCGACTATTTCGAGACACACCTTCAGGATCCGCGAGTAAAACCGGGTGCCATTGATATGTCAACCTTTAGTAAACAGGAGGCGAAGTTTGGAGAGGAAATCTTTATTCAACATTCCTGTATTGGCTGTCATCAGATTATGGTGGATGGGAAAAAGACCGGTGGCCCGCAAAGCGCCTCATTTTTTAACTCAGGGAAAAGGCTGAAGGCTGATTGGATTTATCGCTTCAACTCCGATCCCCCCGACTTTGTGCCACACAGTGGAGAGTTTGTCGGGGATGTCAGTGCATTGGGGCTGCGATATGTCACGGGGTTTATCGCCACTCGAGGGAATGAGGATTTCCCCTATTTTGAACCGTGGAAGAGCGCCGATTTCAACCACCCAAATGTTGAAAACGGGGCTAAGATTTATCAAGAATATTGCGCACAATGTCATGGGGCGGAGGGCAAAGGGGATGGTCCGGCGGCTTCAGGCTTGGAACCCAAACCGGCGGTGCATGCCAATATTCCCTTTGAAAAAATTCCTCTGGATTATTTGTATAACGTGATCTATTACGGTGGGAAAGCTATTGGGAAGTCTTCCATGATGCCCTATTGGGGACTGACCATAGGCGGGACAGAAGGCGTATCCGATGTCATTGCCTATTTGAAAACCACATTTAAGGGTGCCCCGGAGGTGGTCGGGACAGCTTCATCATCAGGCGGTCCTTCAGGGGTATGTCCGCAACCACGCAACACAAAGCAGGCGCCCGGAAAATTTCGCAATCTGACCAGTCCGTTCCCCCCCTCTCAAGAGCACATCAAAGCGGGAGAAAAGCTGTATCACGAAACCGCTCAACCCTTGGCCTGTAAGCAATGTCATGGCGAGAAAGGTGACGGGCAGGGTCCAATGGGCGCGGCGTTGAATCCACATCCTCGAAACTTTACCTGTGGAGAAACGATGAAAGATATTTCTGACGGACAATTGTATTGGATTATTAAAAACGGATCTGCAGGAACCGGCATGATGGCCTTTTCCGGTATGCCCGATGACCAAGTCTGGCAATTGATTCAGTACCTCCGGACTTTGGCCAAATAACCTGGAAATCGGGTTAGACCCTTCGAGGTGACAAGAAATTTCATTTCAGGGACTGGAGACAGCTTTTCCAGTCCCTGAACCTAACAATTAGGAAGAGCATCATGACCACAGCACCAGAAAATTTACAGCAGGACAAGACGGACATTTCACAAATGCTGAAACATCTTGAACAACATCACGCGCTCATCTTACAGGCCGCCGGTGAAGGGATATTCGGGTTGGATTTGGACGGCCGGCATACCTTTGTGAACCCGGCGGCAGCCAAAATGTTGGGCTATGAACCCGAGGAATTAATCGGCCAACCCAGCCACTCCCTCTGGCACCATACCAAAGCCGACGGGACACCCTATCCCAAGGAACAATGTCCGAATTATAGGGCGTACAAAGATGGGCAGGTCCATCGAGGGGAGGACGAAGTTTTTTGGCGGAAAGATGGCAGCAGTTTTCCCGCCGAATTCACCAGCACGCCCATTCGAGATGCCAAGGGTGCTTTGGTTGGTGCCGTGGTCGTCTTTCAAGACATTACATATCGTCGGCAATGCGAAAAAACGATCACAGAGTTTCGCCGGCATACCGACATGATTTTACAGGCAGCCGGGGAAGGAATCTTCGGTTTGGACCTCGAAGGCAACCATACCTTTGTGAATCCGGCCGCCAACAGATTGTTAGGATATGAACCTGGCGAGTTATTTGGAAAGCCCAGTCGTATCACCTGGCACCATACCAGAGCTGACGGTTCCCCTTATCCTGCCGAGGAATGCCCCATTTACAGGGCCTATAAGGATGGATTGGTTCACCAGGGTGAGGACGAAGTGTTCTGGAAAAAAGATGGAACGAGCTTTCCTGCGCGGTATACAAGCACCCCAATCTGGGATAACGAGGGAACTTTGGCGGGGGCTGTGGTCACGTTTCAGGATATCACCGAAAAGAAACGTATGGCCGCTCAGTTGTTGGAGGAAGCCAAACTTGCGGAAGTGACCAGAGTCCTCGGAGATATCGGGCACGATATCAAAAATATGTTAATGCCTGTGCTCTCGGGCGCAGATTTATTAAAGGATGAATTGGATGAACAATTTCCCACCTTGATCCGGGAAAAGGCGAAAGGGGCAGAGGCCAGTTATGCCAACAGTCTGGATCTAATACGAATGATCGTCACTAATGCCCGACGCATTCAGGACCGTGTTCGTGAAATTGCCGACGCCGTCAAAGGCGTCACCAGCCCTCCACATTTCACGCCCTGTCGCACAGGGGATATTGTCGATGGAGTGCTCGACACGCTTCGCACCTACGCGGCAGAAAAAGGCATTTCCCTCCTGACCAATGGTCTTGATGCCCTACCTGTCATCGATGCGGATGAACGTCGCTTGTTCAACGCCTTTTACAATCTCATTAACAATGCCATCCCGGAAGTTCCACGTGGAGGATCAGTCACGGTGGGCGGATCTCCCGGACAGCGTCCGGACACTGTCGAGTTAACTGTAGCGGATACCGGGAGAGGCATGCCACCTGAAGTTCGAGAGCGGCTCTTTACCACTCAGGCCATTAGCACCAAAAAAGAAGGAACGGGCCTCGGTACTAAAATTGTCAAAGATGCCATTGATCTCCATCACGGTCACATTACGGTCGAAAGTGAAGAAGGCCGCGGAACAATTTTTCATCTTGTCCTTCCGATAACTCAAATCGCTTCATCTCCAACCAAGCCTGGAAACACATAACTTGACCATGCAATATGAGGAAGATTCAGACTTTACCAAGTCTGAATTTTGAGAAAATTTGCACCATCGATTTTCTAACCCATTTTTGTTGTGGTTTGTTTCTGGCTCACAACGTTCTCCCCTTATTAAGTATTCCCTCATTTTCCCTGCAGGCAATTCCACGTCGATACCCATCGGCCTTTCTTAATCGGGCTTTTTCCAGGAGAGGCGAGGCGGCACGGAAAAGGAAGCCCTATGAGGAGCATCTGACTCATATCCTTCTTCTTTCGTCGATTCTGGTGTGGCTCTTGGAAACATGTCAGCTCCGAAGACATGGCCGGCTTTTCCTTTTCTGCTAAAGGCATGGAGAGGGCTGTGCCCAATTTTTCTCTATACTCCGTCTTGGGCTGGACGGGCTGTGGCGAATCGGGTTAGCTGGACTCCATCAATGCAACGACCTGAGTGGAGCATAAACCATGACTTAAAAATCCAACACAACATTTCGGTCCCTGAGACCTTTGACAAAAATTGTGAAAAGAAAACCACATGACCGATCGTCAAGACAGTTATTGCCAATGACCGTAGCAATCATACCCGGGACCTTCTTCATGACGTGGTCTTCTCGAGCCAGGTAGTGTTTTTCCCGTCGGCTTCAAGTTCCAAGGGAACAGGATAAATCTGGGAACAAATTCCTCATTAAAAGCAGCCCAAGCCACAGAATGATCGTTGAGGGTATAGCCGGGAACGATGAAGATCCCGTGAAATTGATCCTTGATCGCACCGTTGAAGCGAAAATGAAGGGCCATCACGGCAAGACCACCCAAGACCCGTAAGACAACCCAGGCCCGCCACCTATCACCCCGTATTGCATGGCGCGTTACATGCAGAGAAAAGTCTGTTAGGTAAAACCGAAACTTCGCCATCTGGGAACAGTTCGTCATCTCAGATTATCTGGCTGGTATGATGTGCGTTCAGCATCTCTTTGGGATAGCCCTGCCTCTCCCCTCCTTGAAAGGATTTCTTTCTGCTAACCATAGAAATTTTGAACACACCCTGACTGACATTTTTATGCCGGTCATTGATACTCTTCAGGTTACTTAAGTCCACTTCATCCATGACACGCTAAAAGAGGAATTTTTTGATACTACCAATCTTTGAATCGAGGGTGGTGCGAACACCTTTGTTTGATCTGAAGACTCTTGTCTCATTTGCTTTCTCCCCATACAATGAACTCATACTCCTCTAAAAATGATTTTTTCAATTATTCTCAGAAAATTTCATGAAGTTTATGATGTCCGAGTACTTATCGAAATGACCTTGATAAGTCATACGGCCTGTGGGAATCAAGATTACAATCTTCGCCTTCACATAGAGTGGAGCGCCCCCTGGTGCTGAAGGGATGCATATCATCTGAAAAATCAGGTTAATCTGGGGCATAATTCGTTACATCACGATATAGATGATCGGCCTTTCTGCCCTTTTATGGCATCCATAGGAAGTGGAACACATTCTCCTCTCATCTTTTCCTATTGTTCTTCCAGAAACATTTCATTGCCGGTTATGATTGCTTACATTTTCCATTTTGTTTTTTAAAGTATGTCGCAGAACTCTGACGCTTTAGGCCGTATTCTTTCACCCTTTCCTCTTTCGAATTAATTTCTCATGAACTTCCACTATCTGCTGGGGCTTCTGTCTGGCGGGATCGTCGGCATACTGTTAGGGGCTACAGGAGGGGGCGGATCGTTAGTGGCCATTCCCTTATTAGTGTATGTCGTTGGCGTACCGGTTCAAAATGCCACAACCATGTCACTCATCGTGGTTGGCTATTCGGCCCTCTTTGGGGCATGGCATGAGAGCCGGCAACAACGTGTTCACTTTGTCTCTGCTCTTTTGTTCAGCCTGACCGGTATGATCGGTGCTTGGGTTGGAGCTCATGGCCACCAACTCGTCCCGGACTCCTTGGTCCTTTTTGCATTTGGCAATCTGCTCCTGTTTATTAGCATGTGGACGTTTTGGAAAAATTATGAGGGAGAACACAACGACGTCCCGAGCGGATGCGCAAAGGAATTCTCCTTTCGCTGTGCGTTGAAAGCCCTCACGTTCGGATGGGGAGTTGGCCTATTGACAGGATTTTTTGGTGTTGGAGGCGGGTTTCTCATTGTTCCCGCCCTGATGTTTCTCATGGGATTTCCCATTCGTTTAGCTATTGGCACATCACTTCTCATCATCGCACTTACTTCCATTGGCGGGGTAATCGGCCATTTCAAGGGAGCACACCTGGATTTTGTGTTAACGGGCTTGGTGTTACTTGGCAGTCTTCTCGGTTTAATGTTTGGCTCACTAGTCACCCAATCGATTCCTGCTCATCATTTAAGACGAGGCGTGGCCATCTTAATCGGGATGATCGGAATGCTCTTGATCGTGGCCAATGCCCGGCCACTCCTCTTTTAGAGATAAGATGGACCTCATTCAAGAAGAAGTCGTCTCACTCGAAACCGGTTTAAACAATAACATGACGTCGCCCTGTTCCAGTGTATGGTTTTTTTGAAATTCCCAGGGAGAAATAATTGTTCCTTGTCGATACACCCGTAGTAGCACATCCGGCTGTAGATCCGACGCGGTCTTTCCGATATCCTGCTTCTCCACTATTCGCTCCTGGATATTGACTTTTCCCCCCGCTGTTAAAAAATCTTCTAAGTAATCCGCCAAATATTGTTGGTCCACCGCAGCGGCTAACATATATCCGCCATACGTTGCCGGGGAAATAATGGTTTGCGCCCCACCCTGCCGAAACAGTTTGACGTTTTCTTCTTCCTTCGCACTGACAATCACCCGGCAACGGGAATTCAAATTCCGGACGGTTAACAAAATGAGGGCATTGGTATCATCGCGCCCGGCGGCAATAATGACGGCTTTGGCTTCATTGAGGAACGCACCAAATTTCAACAGTCCTTCCTGCGTGGCATCACCTCGAAGTGCCACGACTCCTAACTCTCCCGCGATGCGTACTCGTTCCTCGCCGGGATCAATAACCAGGATATGGTCAGGGTTTGTGCCCTTGGCGAGCAGTTCTTTGACGGTCGAGTATCCGGTATGCCCGAACCCGCAAATGACGACATGGTGATCGAGAGACCTCTGGAGTTTTGCCATGCGAAATACCTCGGTAAATTGCCTGAACGCCAATTGATAAGCGGTCCCTAAAAAAATGACCCAAAGAAAGATGCGAACCGGCGTGACGACCAATGCATCAATCAGACGCGCGCGCGTGGTGACCGGCACAATGTCCCCGTAGCCGACCGTCGTTACTGTGACCATCGTGAAATAAATCACATCTGAAAATGAGATCTCCCCATCTATTTGATCCTTGAGGCCGTTTCGATCCAACCAAAGTATCCCCGTCAAGAAACAAAACAACATTGCTACCAAAATAACCCGGCTCAGAAGGGTGCGAAACGGATCAAGGTCGGTGGGCATGTAGACCACACGCTTAAAAAAGAGGCGGGAGGCCTTTCGGGAAGAATGGGTTCGGAATAAGGAAGCCACTTTTTCCTCTTGTTTCTAGAAACCCGTTACCCTTGACCCGTTAAAGGCCACATGTAGACCAATAGGGGAAGGGAGACCATGAGGATTAAAAGTTCTAAGGGCAACCCTATCCGCCAGTAGTCCCCAAATCGATATCCTCCGGGTCCCATGACCAACAAATTATTTTGGTGACCAATTGGAGTCAAAAATGCACACGAAGCCCCGATAGCCACCGCCATGAGAAACGGATCAGCATCGACACCAAGATACTGGGACACAGCCACGCTCAATGGGGCCATCACAACTGCCGTCGCGGCATTATTCATGACATCTGACAACGTCATCGTCAAGACCATGATGAGGGCTAAGAGCATAATCGGAGGAAACCCTTCCGTCACAGTGACCAAATACCCCGCTAAGACGGTCGTTGTTCCACTTTGTTCCAGCGCTCGCCCAATAGGAATCATAGCCCCCAACAACACCAGGACCGGCCAATCAACGGTTAGATACACATCTCTCGGAGAAACGATGTTTAACAGCACCATCCCTAGCGCGGCACAAATCAAAGCAATCGGAAGTGATGCCAAGCCTGATATGGCACTTCCCAATGCCACGGCAAATAACCCAATAGCCAAAGATGCCTGTCCAGGCTTTCCCAATTGGAGTCCTCGCTCGGCCAAGGGAAGACATCCAAGCAAACCAATCACTTCCAAGACCCGCTCCTTTTCCCCTTGCAACAGAAGCACATCTCCGGCTTTAAACCGAAATTCCCGCAGGCGACCCCGATAGGGAGTCCCTTGGCGGGATGCCCCTAATAAGTTAATCCCAAACCGACTTCGCAGTTTCAAAGAACCCGCCAGCCGCCCAACCAACCACGAACGATCAGGAGGCACAACAGCCTCCAACAGCATATCTTCATTCTTGCCGGCAGGTGGCTTTGGTTCAGAATCCTGAACTTCTTCCTTTGGCTGGGTTCCCGTTAACTTTAAGCCCAATGTAGACACAAATTTATTAATGCCTTGTGGGCCCGCTTCAAGAATGAGGACATCACCGACTTGAATGTGTTCCCTCCAAGCCGCTCCCCGAATAGATTGGTCACCCCGCACCAGGCCAATAATTAATGCATCGGAATCCTCTGTGGCCATTTCAAGCTCTGACAAAGACTTGCCTATCGCTTTGGAATTTTCAGGCACTTCGACTTCTGTTAAGTATTCCTGTATCGAAAACAAGTCCTGTGGAGCATTTTGAGAGCGTCGAGCAACGGGAAGGAGCCGCCAACCCACAAGGGCCACAAAGAGAATTCCCACAAAGGCCACGACTCCTCCCACAGGAGTGAAGTCGAACATTCCAAATGGCTTGCCGGCAACCTCTGCGCGGAAATGGGCCACAATGATATTAGGAGGTGTTCCGATCAGCGTAACCATACCGCCCAAAATCGTTCCAAACGCCAGGGGCATTAAAACGATAGCGGGGGATCGCTTGACTTCGACAGAAGATTGAATAGCCACTGGCATTAATAAGGCCAGTGCTCCCACATTATTCATGAAGGTTGAAATCAATCCCCCCAGGGAGGACAAGACGGCCACATGGAGAGAGGGGGAAGAAGACGTGACACCCCTAACAAAACGCGTGAGAATTTCCACGCCCCCCGCGTTACTCAATCCACGACTGATAATTAACACGGCCGCCACGGTGACGACTGCAGGATGACCAAACCCTAAAAATGCCTCTTCAGAGGGAACGAACCCCAACACCGTTGAGAGAAGCAAGGCAGTAAGGGCAACCAAGTCATAGCGCCATCGTTCCCAGATAAAGAATACCAACAGGATTCCCAATAGGCCCAGGAAAAAGAGGTGGTCACTGTTCACAAACAGGAAGACTCCATCTATATCAGGACATCGATCATGTGGTCGGGAACGGGAAGGAAATTACCAAAACTGTCCTAAGATTAGATCGTAATAAAACTATACGCCCCTGCGTTGAGCACTTAGGTCATTTTGAGACTTCTTAAAACCTATAGTCTATCAAGGTTGGCAATTGAATGTTCCACAAGCCCCATTCAGCAGGAAAAAAGAGATTTACAGACAGATAGGAATGCTCAGGCAAAGAGAGGGACACCGGCCAGCATGCTTAAATGCGGTCTTGGAGAAATCTCGTAAACCCTATGGAATATGTTCTACGGTTAATTTAAGCAAGAATTGTCAGACAGACTCAAGCAGTCATGCCAGAATAATTGCAGATGAAGATTGGCAGAGGTTCGAGGAAAGCACAATACCGAAGGTCGTGTGAATAAGAAAATTATTCCTAAACGAACCCACCTCAAAAACGTCAGAAGAACCAGAATACTGATCTATTTTGGTAACACATCCCTGTCACAGAGGAGCATGCGAATTTCACCCTGAGCCAGAAGTCAATCGGTGCCTGGGAGATGTGTTACTCCCAAGGCACACCGGATTTTCAAAATTTTCATTCCGCCTTTTCAGGCCGTCAATCGAGCAACAGGAGTCCGTGGAGCTCTCCGTAGCCGCTTACGAAATGGAATAACCTGCGCTTGAACTGGACCATCAGTGCGATGATGATTAATAACGGGATCCATCAGGTTCCCACACATAATACATCGATACGCTTTAATCCAAAGTTCACCCATCGCTCCCTTAATGTCCAGACAATCATCAACCACCATAAGCCCATTACATCGTACACACTTCATAACTCTCCCTCCTTTGAAAGCCTCCTGCTTCCCACTCTTCTCAACAGGTGAGTCACTGCATCACGCGTGCCACGCACCACGTGATATCTCGAAAAGCACCAATTAATTAGGTGTGTATGATTGCAGAAAATGAAAGGAGATCACTAGATAATCGAATGAATTTTTGGAGTCTACAATATTTTGTGATAAAAAAATAGAGGGAACATACATTTTGTGTGCTCTGAAAACAGTGGCTACAAATTAGGCATCTTGTTCATTTTTAAAATATTTACGTGTTTGACTTTTCTCTCAACCTATTCCTATTTCCCTTCACCTATGTCCGTCCAAAGAAAAATATGGTGAGATTTGGACATGGCTAGTGGATATTTTGACAGTATCATTTATGAAACTGGTTGGAGACCTGGTCCCTCAGGAAGACCCTTTGTTTTGAATATGAGAACATCAAAGGCGCTCCCCAAACCAGCTGGCCTAGTGAGCACATCAACCTCTTCTTGATCAGACTGTCTATCACCTGTAGTCCCTTTATAATCCATAATTCCCAGATTTCGCAGCCATGTTGCTTGTGAGACAGGCTCCTCTACCTCAAAACCCACCTCTTCTGCGATGACGTATACAGCGGTATAATCCACATCAGCCGTTAAATCTTGTTGGCCCACAGCAAAAAACGGGTCATACGCATGTTGCTGGTGATAATAAGAACGAAGAGTCCCATTTCTATGCCGATGTGAATATAAATTTGATGCGCGATCACCATAGTCAACAAAAATCACATACCCTGGATCCACAACCCTCCCTATGCTTTTAAGGAGGGGCTTCAACTCCAAACAAATTTCTGCGACTTGCCCTCGCCCAAGCTGTACCCTATCGCCACTCAACCGCTCGACTAATTTCATGGTTGAAAGGGGGTTCGGTTGTTCACAAAACTCTCCATCCTCATCAAGATCCACATACAATTCCAACGGTTCCTCATCGCCCATACCCATTACTCGATGAACAGGCAACGCATCAAGCACTTCGTTTCCAAACACAAAGGTCGGTCCTGGAGGTAAGCAGTCAATGTCTTTGATTGCATGCAATCCTCTTTGCTTTTGTTTGGCTCGCAAACCTGGACTTGGGTCCAGAACTAGGTATTCATGAGCATTTTCAAGAAAAAAGATGATATTTTTCCCCAACTGGCCTGTTCCCCCACCTAATTCCAAGATCCGTAGGGGAAAACCCAATGCCTTCTCGGCATAAATGATGGCTTTGGCCATGGCATATGCGAAAGCCTGGAATTTTGCATTGGTATCAAACGGCCCATCAGGACTCCCAATCCTTGGTGCTCTTGCATAAAATCCCATAGCTTCATCATATAAAGCCGCAGCCATAAAGTCCCTGAAGGTCATTGGCCCTTGCGTTCGAATTTTAGCTTTTAAGGCATTGCCAAGCTCCGTCTCTATCCTGTTCACGGCAAGTCCAGGCTAATTTGTTGATGTTGAAAGTGAAAAAACCATGGAACGAGGTATGAGCAGATTATGAAAAATGATGGGGATAAAATAAGCCATACAAAAAAAGGGTGCCAGTAATGGCACCCTTCTCCCGAAGTATTCAAACTGCAAAAATGAAATTACTTAATAACAGTCGATTTGGCCCCAGCTGGATTCGGGGTAATTTTGTTGAGCGGACCTTCAACTTCAGGCAAGCGACCGGCCCCCGCCGACTTTTGGATCCGCGCCCGATTAGGATCACTAACGTCATTCTTAGCAGCTTTGCTACCAAATCCTTGAGAAGACAACAGACTTGTCTCTCCTCCTACATTCGTTTGGCCAGGGTCATTGGCGGTAGGTTGACCGGTCACCGGAGACTTCCCAGCAGCCGGATACCCCGGGTGGGCTGGCAACAACCCTGGATTAGCAAAGGCCATTGATAGGGCGAAGGTGCTAGCACCCACCGTTCCAAGAAAAATTCCAATCCCTTTCATAAGACCGCTCCTTTGTTGGTTAAGACTGGTTAACAATAGAAAATGGTCTGGATATGTCCATTGCCCGAGTTATTCAAATAGAAAAAGCGATCTTATTCAGATTGACCGGTAGTGTCAAGCTTGCCCACCAAAAATGGCTAAAATTTCAAATTGGCCCAGCTTCAGGTACATTCCTATGGTCCAATCAAGCTGGACGACGTGGCCGATACGGAGTTCTTGGTCGTGGGGCTGGCATGAGCATAGTGACCGTCGTTCCTTTATCCGGCTCACTCGCAATACTGATCTGACCCTGATGCTCCTCAACGACCTTTTTCACGGTCGCCAAACCCAATCCAGTCCCTGATCGCTTTGTGGTAAAATAAGGCTCAAACACCTTATCCACAAATTCGTCCGGAATGGGCACTCCATCATTGGCAATAATTATCTGAAGCTCCGGCTTTCGGGCTCTGGTGAGCATGACTTCCACCCGCAAATGCCCTCCTGGAGACATGGCTTCAATAGCATTTTTAAAAATACACAGGAAAACATGTTGCATTTTTACTTCATCCCACCGGACCTGGGCCAACCGAGCCGGCACTTTTTTGATGACCTCAATCCGATTGACGCGAATGTCCGTGGACACCAACGAAAAAGCCTTATCCAATAAATCCTGAACCCTGCACATCTTTCGATCAAGTTCCAACGGTTTAGCAAAGTCCAGAATCTCATTTAATACTGTTTCAATACGAATCATATCCCGCATGGCATTTTCCACCCGGGTTTGCGAATCGAAATCAAGGTCGGCGTCGGTTGTAATTTCCTCTAGCTGAGCTCTAATAAACCCAATAGGCTCACGGATTTCTGTGGCCAGAAACGAGCTCACTTCATGCAGGGCGGCACGTCGCTCTTCCTTACGTACATCCCCTCCCTCCGGTGGAGCAACAGGCACCTGCCCTTTGAGAGCAGGTTGTTCCGGTTGAACCGGGGCAACATCCATAACAGAGAGGTGACATGATGGGTCTTCAAACAATTCCACCAATTTGGTGGTAATAGCCTCGAGGCTTTTTGAATCGCTCCCAACTTGATCGAAATTATTAGGAGTTTTTGATGCTAACGTGACCGTACCCGCCACTCTTCCCCTAACGTAAAAAGGAACCACAATTGTCGACGCGAACCGATCTCGATACAGCTGCTTATAATCATGAAACCGCCCTTGGGTCGAAGCCAAATTATTGTCACATCGAGGCTTTCGATGACGAACCGACCACCCAGAAGCGGAATCATCCAAAGAGAGAAGCTGACCTGGACTCACATCCCGTTTCTGAGTTCCAAATACACCCAACACCTCCAGCGTCGCAGCCAAAGGGTCATAAATACTAACCCAGCCACGATCAACAGCAAGCCCCCCACCCACTTCATCTGTCAAAATTGTCCCAATCCGTTCTTGGACTTCCGCATTCGAATACGTTCGAGCCATGGGCGCATGACCCTCTTCCCCCGCCACAGCCAATGCCACAGGCTCATTACCCACTACTGGCTTACTCAAAATCAGAGAGGAACCAAATAGTCCCGCTTTCTTTAATTCTGTAGAAATATGCGAGACACTGGTTGAGAGGGTCGTCTTTTCTCTTTTGGTCAGCGCGGAATTTTCTCTCCTGGCCAGTACCAACGTGCCATACACTCGGCCGCCAAACTTTAATGGAAGGACCAACGCGACCTTGCTCCCAGGAGTCACCATGCGAATTCTGAGTACGCTCTCCAGCTCCCCACCCATCCCATTACGGACGGCGAGACTTTTCAAATCCTCCATCGAAAGCGCACGGAGAATCGCGCGAACTTCTCTTGGGGAAAACCCCCGGGAAACCTGCTCGACTAATGGTCCGCCATCATGAGTCATAATCGCGACCAAGACCGCTTCCATCCCGACCTCATTGACCACGGAGGTCAGAATTTTTTGGAGGGTACTTTGTTGCTTGGTAGCTAGTGTGGATTCAAGACGGTTGGACATGCATGCGTTTCCTCTCAGAATATTTGCGCACAATAAATTGTCGGATATACCGATGGTTAAGAGCCGAAGTGTTCCTTCTCAAGCCCGCTATAGTCCTGAATGTCTCCTCAACGCCAGGATGAAATATCCAAGAAGTTGTCCCGTTAATTAATATGACGAATTTTTCGACCGGATGAAGGATGCGTGACAATTTCTATTCGGCCTTGCTCGGAAATCCAGAGATTTAATATCCCACTGACCAGACTAATAATGAGCGCACCGCCCACCGCTGGCCAAAATCCGGAGACAATAAATCCTTTGACCAGAATTGATACCAGATAGAGGAGAAATCCATTGATGAGAACCATGAATAGCCCTAACGTGACGAAAATAAATGGGGCTGATAGTAGATAAAGAACGGGACGGATGATGGAATTGAGAAAGGCAAGAATGACCACGGCAGCGATGCCCGGCGCGATCCCTGTAATTTCAATACCAGGGATTATCTGGCTTGCCAACAATACCGCAAACCCCGTGATCCCACATCGAATAAGAAATCCCTTCATGTTTGCATCATACCGACCTTGCGGTCGTGGCCTCAAGCGACACAACCCGCAATGGGGTCAAAAGCGTCTTGGGGCAACCCTGCTCCTGCCTCAAGGCTCATCCCTGTCTGGGATTGAACCATCCTCGCCACAAACTCACGACGCAAATGAGCCTCGTCCCAAACAACGGTAGCTCGGATGTGAGAGATATCCGACCACGACCCATACTGAAAAATTCGTGAGGAGAACACCAAAATATGTGGCCTCCTTTGAACAACCATAAATTTTCCTTAAAGACCACCGTTCCCCCTGAGGCCCACTAGATCAATTATCACATCTAAAATGGTAGCAGACATGACGGTTAAGCCCACTACCGGCCACGGAGTTCGTAGCATCAGATCAAACTACGCCAGCCTTGCTGCCCGGTCTGCTTCACAGCGGGGAGAATGAACACAAGAGCCAACCAATTAAATGACAAACAATAAAAACAAGAGGGATAGGGAATCCATAAAGGGCATTACCAAAAGGGATCCCGATCCGTGTTGAGCCATACTCACATAAAAACGCCATAGCCCAGGTGATGAGCCCAATAAGCCGACCCGTCCACCATCATCCTAAGAGTTATCCCCCACATAAAAGGGAGAGCGCTAAAAAAGGAGAGACTTAGGGCCGGGAAATGAGGTGGTGGCGAATAAGAAAAAGAATTCCAAAGGTAGGCTTCCTCAATGAGAACAATTAATACTTGAGAAGGAATCTCAGGCGTATTTTTGTTGGCGAAACCACTCTACCGACTTTTTTAAAGCCGTTTCCACCGGGGTATGGGGAAGGGCCAGTTCCTGGTGCGCCTTCGTGCAATCATAATGCATATGATACTTGGCCATCCGCACCCCTTCTAAAGGAATTCTGGGAGGACGGTGGGTCACCAGATTGGCAATCCATTGATTCAGATGCGCCATGGGAAGCACGAGCCTCCAAGGCAATCGAAGACGCGGGACAGGCACTCCCGTTAGTCGACTGAGTATCTGACACACTTCTTTCAGTGTAAGATTCTGATTACCCAGAATGTACCGCTCACCCAACCGACCACGCTCCATCGCCCGTATATGCCCTATAGCGACATCATCAACATCCACCAAATTCATTCCGGTCTCTATGTATGCCAACATTCGGCCACGCATAAAATCCACAATTATTTGGCCAGTCGGAGTGGGTTTGATGTCTCGCTCTCCCACTGGAGCGGTTGGATTGACAATAACCACAGGCAATCCCTCTTGAGCCATACGGAGGACTTCTTGCTCTGCCAAAAATTTAGATCGCTTATAATCGCCTGCCAGCTGGGCCAACGTTGGAAAGAGTGTTTCATTCCCAAGGCCCCCTTGATCAGGTAACCCGATCGCACCAATGGTACTAGTGTAGACGATTCGTTGAACGCCTGCCTCTCTTGCTGCACGGAACAAATTTTTGGTCCCCTCGACATTGATGGCATAAAAGGTAGAAGGATCTTGATCCCATAACGCATAATGCGCAGCCACGTGATAAAGCCCTTCGCAGCCGGCAATGGCTTTCTTGAGCGACAGAGGATCCTGCAAATCTCCCTGAACCGTTTCGACGCGCAACCCTTTAAGGTTATCCAGGTTACTGGTAGGCCGAATAAGGACACGGACCTCATCGCCATTCGCAATGACTGCTCGCGTCACCGCAGCCCCAATGAAACCCGAAGACCCTGTAATGAGTACTTTCATGAAAATCTAAAGTTGCCAACGCATTAAACAACCATTCAGCATGGCCTACACTGTTGATACCGTGTAATATGGGAAGGTGAAATCAGTCCAAAATCGTTTCAAGCCTGCAGCGTCAGATACCAAAGGCTCAAGACCGTCGCGCCATTATATAAGTGGCAATGTGTCGTAAGGGGTCGGCCTGTTTATCAAAGGTATTCAATCGGGCTATCGCACGTTGGACACATTCCTCTCCCAGTTTCCTGGCCCCTTCAATCCCAAAAAACGAAGGGTAGGTCTGCTTCCCTCTTCTTTCATCCGTCCCTGCGTCCTTTCCCAATTCATCCCGTGTCCCCACCATGTCCAAAACATCATCCGCTATCTGAAAAGCCAGGCCAATATCTTCCGCATAGTCGGTTAGGCATTGTGTTTGTTGAGGAGTGGCCTTGCCGATAATGCTGCCAATCCGGACGGCGGCACGAATCAGACGTCCCGTTTTAAAACTGTGTATTTTCTGGAGATGATCCAAATCAATCCCCTGATTTTCGGCCTGGATATCCATCACCTGTCCGCCCACCATTCCCTGGTGACCAGAACCATGGGACAATTCCCGCACAATGTCTAATTGTTGAGCAGCTGAAAACTCACCTGCTCCATCACTCCGGCTGCATAACTCAAACGCCATGGTCAACAATCCATCACCTGCCAAAATCGCCATACCATCTCCAAATACCTTATGATTAGTTAACCGGCCTCGCCGATAGTCATCGTTATCCATCGCAGGAAGGTCATCATGAATGAGGGAATACGTGTGAACGAACTCCAACGAAGCGGCAAACGGCAACATGGCATCATCCTCATACCCCAGGGCTTGGGCGGCCGCAATGGTCAAAATCGGACGAATGCGCTTCCCTCCACCCAAGAGACTATACCGCATGGACTCGTACAGTCGTTGAGGTTGAGCCGAGGCCTGAGGAACAATTTGCTCCAAAAACCGGTCAACCCGTTGGCGCTGTTGGTCTAAATAGGTTTGAATGTTCACAAAGGAGCGAATATACGCCGTGGAAGGATGGATGAAATCGTTGGTGACCCTATCAAATGGATTTTTGGAGTGTCAAATTGCGAGCTTTAAGGACAGGGATATTAGTTCAGTAAACGGTTCCTCAAAGATTTCTTTATTGTTTTCATCTGAGCTACTCAGTATACTTTTCTTCTTATGAGCATTCGAAATCAAGCCGGAGATTGGGAACCCCTGTTATTGGGTATCGAACCCGAAATGTGTGGGGTGTGCCACGAAGGTCTGTACCGAAATCTTACCATGCTCCGTGGAGGGTGGTCTCGTTGCAGCATCTGTGAACATTTTGTTCATTATAGTTGTCTGGCTAGCGGGAAGATCTCCTATCTGAAAAGACGCCCGCGTGTATGCAAAAGGTGTGCAGACCAGCAGACCTTGCCCCAACCTGCCATGTCCACGCCTTCGGTGCCTGCCGAAGTCAAATAATGGAATATCCAGGGCTTTAAACCTCGCATGCTATGGGTTCTCTTCGACTCTCAGCATCATTTCTCCATTTTTTTCTTGCCCCTGTCCTTTGTGCATTTAGCGGTTTTCATACTGCCAGCTACCTCATTGTTGGTCTCTATACCTGGCCTCGAACCAGCCGGGTAATCGTCCTAACCATTGGCATGCTCATTTTTTCCTATGAATTCATTTACAAGAACCAGTTGTCACGTCCTACTTCCACATGGAAATATTCTTCCATTGAATCGGTGTTCTATACCTGTGTTCTTCCGTATATACTCGGAGCAGGAGCACTCTTGGTCCTCGCGGACCTGTCAGAATAGGGCAGCCCTTCTGCCAGTACCCTGGAACCTGTATTGATTTACACTTCTGAGAGAGGAACCAACCATGAAAAATGTGGAATTGACGGTCAATGGAACCATGCTAACAATTACGGTAGACCTGTCGAAGGATTTTGGTCCTTCTTCATCAGGCAAAACAACGATCATTGCCTCAACCGAAGGCAATGTCTCAATACCTGATCGGGAAGAGAAAATCGGACTGAATATTTACAAGAAGAAAGCCTAGGCTTTCTCAGAAGGCTCGGCTTTTAGAATCTTCTCGTAACACTTGCCCTGTCCACGATGCCGTGACCTTCATCACGGATTGCGGGGTGCCCTCCGCCACCACACATCCTCCTTGATCTCCACCTTCCGGCCCCAAATCAATGACCCAATCCGCGTTCTGAATCACATCCACATTATGCTCAATGACGAGGACCGTATTCCCGGTCTCGACTAACCGATCGAGCACATCCAACAACCGTTGAATATCCACAAAATGTAGCCCTGTTGTCGGTTCGTCGAGAATATAGAGCGTACGACCAGTGGGACGTTTCGAGAGTTCTTTGGAAAGCTTGACCCGCTGGGCTTCTCCACCGGACAAAGTTGTCGCCGATTGCCCGAGTTTAATGTAATGCAGACCTACATCTGATAAGGTTTGCAGTCGTGTCCGAAGTGGCGGAATGTTCACGAAAAACTCCAGGGCCTCAGCCACTGTCATATTTAAGACCTCCGCAATTGTTCGCCCCCTGTAGGTCACATCCAAGGTTTCGCGATTGTACCGTTGACCATTGCAGGACTCACAGGTCACATAAATATCCGGGAGAAAATGCATTTCAATTTTTATGAGGCCATCACCCTGACACGCCTCGCATCGCCCACCTTTGACATTGAAACTGTAGCGGCCAGGCTTGTAGCCTCGCACTCGAGATTCCGGTAATTGCGCGAACAGATCACGAACGAAACTAAAGAGGCCGGTATAGGTGGCGGGATTCGAACGAGGAGTCCGCCCAATTGGAGACTGATCAATATCAATAAGTTTATCCAGTTGGTCAAGTCCACGTATGTCCCGACATCCCTCAAACACCGGCTTCTTCTGGGAAAAACCTTGCCCAAGGGATCGGAACAACACATCTACAACCAAAGTGCTTTTCCCTGAACCTGACACACCGGTGACACAGGTCAACAGGCCCAAGGGAAAGTTTACGGTCACGTGCTGAAGATTGTGCTTTTCCGCACCCACGACGGTCAAAAATCCTTTGGGTTGCCTGGCACGTTGAGTCAAGGACACTCGGCGACTCCCTTTTAAATATTGGCCAGTCAGCGAACTTGGATGAGCCATCACCACCGAGGGAGGACCGTGGGCAACTAATTGTCCACCTTCCACGCCAGCTCCCGGCCCTAAATCCAAAATATAGTCGGCAGCGTGCATGGTCTCGGCATCGTGCTCAACCACCACGACGGTATTCCCCATATCCCGCAATCGTAATAACGTTTGGAGTAACCGTCGGTGATCCCGCTGATGCAACCCGATACTGGGTTCATCCAGGATATACAGCACGCCTACCAATCCCGATCCGATTTGCGTGGCTAATCGAATCCGTTGTCCTTCTCCTCCCGACAAAGTAGCAGCAGGACGATCCAGGGTGAGATAGCCCAATCCGACGTTGAGTAAAAACTCCAACCGCTCCCGAATCTCTTTCAGCACTCGCTGTCCAATCATCTGTTCACGATCGGTGAGAATTAAGGCATCCATAAATTCCAGGATATTCCGCACAGACAGGTGGGTCACTTCAGCAATAGACTTCCCTCCGATATTTATGGCAAGGCTTTGCTTCTTCAGTCGGCCTCCGCTACACATCGGACAGGGAGTATCGAAGGTCCATTCCTCCCATTCCAAATGACTGGAAGCTTTATACCCAATGCCATCACATCCTTCACATGCCCCATGGGGGCTGTTAAATGAAAAAATTCTTGGGGAAATTTCTGAATAGCTGACACCACACTGAATACACGCCATGTGTTCACTATAGACTCGAACTTGAGCATCCTCTGTCATGACCCCCACGAGACCCTGTGCCATCTTGAGGGCCGTTTCTACCGAATCTGCCAAACGCCGAATCACCCCGGCCTCTGGCTTGACGATGAGTCGATCAATCACAATCTCAATGGTATGTTTGTGTTGTTTATGTAAATGAATAGACTCCCCGAGATCCCGAATGCCTCCATCAATACGAGCCCGAACAAATCCAGCTTTGCGAGCTGCCAATAATTCTTTGCGATATTCGCCTTTACGTCCTCGCACAATGGGGGCCAATATTTGGATTTTAGTGCCAAGAGGCAACCCGATTATGGCATCCACCATTTGTTGTACCGTTTGCGCCGCAATGGCATTCCCACAAAGATGGCAAAAGGGTTGTCCGATTCTGGCAAATAATAGACGAAAATAATCGTAGATCTCCGTGACCGTTCCCACCGTGGACCGAGGGTTGTGACTCGTCGTCTTTTGTTCGATGGAAATCGCAGGCGAAAGCCCTTCAATGGAATCCACATCCGGTTTCGTCATTTGGTCAAGGAATTGCCTGGCATAGGCGGAGAGTGATTCGACATATCGACGCTGGCCTTCGGCGTAAATCGTGTCAAAAGCCAAAGATGACTTACCTGATCCACTTAAACCCGTAATTACCACCAACTGATCCCGAGGAATCTCCAAGTCGAGATTCTTGAGATTATGTTGGCGAGCGCCCCTAATCACGATAGAGTTATTCATGGAAGCCGAGTATATCATACGAATCCCCTTGACTGTGGCTTCTCCTTGACCATTGGAATTGACCCTTACACAAAAGGTCGGATACAATCTCGCAGGCTTCATGGACCATTTTGAATAGACGGAATCGCACCATTTTTCTCCCAACCTTATTTCTATTTCCCTTATTGATGAGGAATTTCATGAAGAATTTGAAAGCAGCCTGTTTCTTGACTGCCACTATTATTCTGACGAGTCTTTTTTCATTTCCTCCACCAGGATGGGCCGCCAAATACGAACTCACTCGGAATAGCATTGAAGAAGCGAAGGAAATTAATGCTGCAGAAATTTCCCTCTATCGAGTGAAATTAGGGGACCCTGAAGCCACTGCCGTGGAGGCCCTTGTCGAGGCAAGGATTTCGGGTGTTCGGGCAGAGCAAGAGGGTACCTTTATTTTGTTGTGGGACAAAGAAAATCCAACTGGTGCAATGGCAGGAGTCCGTATCACGGACGGAAAAGTGGATCTCATATTTATAAATAATCGATTTGCCCATAAAGTCCGCGGCATCTTCCGACACATCCTCGGTGCAAAATCTACAAAAGAAATTCGAGACCTGCTGGGACCAGAGGATTTCCCCAATGAAACACTGATGGGGGCTAAACTCTTGTATGAAAAGCAAGGGTTTCTTGTAAATTTCCTAGAACGACAAGTAAATGTGGAATTCTGTCTTGGTTGTCAGGATCTATTTTCAGGATTCTAGGAAGCCTGCTTGGAGCCGAAGCTTCATCTCTTTTCCCAGCCTGCTGTCAGTTTTTGAGTCATTTCCCGAAAGAGGAAGTCATCCTCCCTCTTCCATTTTCCCAGCATCGTCCAGAATGCTGTTCTTCCAATAGTTCTGTTTAGACTGATTCCATATATGGACGACAGAATTCTTACCACTCATCTCATAGAAGAAGAGCAAAGTCTTGAGGGAACCCTTCGACCTCAAAGCTTAACGGAGTATATCGGACAGGAGCGGATGAAAGAATCGCTTCGGGTTTGTATTGACGCGGCAACGGGTAGAGGAGAAGCCCTAGACCATGCCATTTTCTATGGGCCACCTGGATTAGGTAAGACCACCATCGCTCATATTATCGCCAAAGAAATGGGAGGGACTATTCGTTCTACCTCAGGGCTGGTTCTCACCCATGCGGGAGACCTCGCCGCCATTTTGGCAAATCTTCAACCACGGGATGTTCTATTTATCGATGAAATTCATCGATTGCCCCCAGCAGCTGAAGAGGTATTGTACCCCGCCATGGAGGATTACCAAATTGATTTGGTGATTGGACAGGGCCCCTCCCTCCGCACCATGAAATTAGATCTCCCGCCTTTTACCCTCATTGGAGCCACCACACGTGCAGGCTCCCTCACCTCTCCTCTGCGAGAACGTTTTGGGCTTGTTTATCGATTAGATTTTTATCTGCCTGAAGACTTACAGGTCATCATTGCCCGCTCCGCGAGTCTACTGGGAGTCCACATTGATGAGGAAGGAGCAGGAGAAATTGCCAGTCGGGCTCGTGGAACGCCCCGTATTGCTAATCGGTTAATCAAACGTGTGCGTGACTTTGCAGAAGTCAAGGCCGAAGGATTAATCACGAAATCGGTCGCACAGAAAGCCTTGCTCTGGCTAGGAGTCGATCAGGCGGGTTTTGATGAAATGGACCGCAAAATACTCTTGACCATAATCAGAAAATTTAAAGGGGGACCGGTTGGCATCGACGCATTGGCCGCAGCAGTCCAAGAAGAAAAATCCACCTTAGAAGATGTTTATGAACCTTTTCTGCTTCAATCTGGATATCTGGATCGAACGGCCCGAGGCCGCCAAATCACCTCAAAAGCTTTGCGACATTTTGGAGAAAACCCGAATCTCTTTTCGATTGGTATCTAACCCGATCCTCCATCCCGCCTTGCATCTATAAAACATCCATGTTTCCTCTCTCACTTTTTTCATAAAAGCTTTCAACCCCTTCCCCTCCTTATTCTGTATTGACGGTATCTAAAAAATTATCGCTATAGTAGGGGAAACTGACAGCCTTAGCATGAGTCAGATGAATAGAATCTGTTTGTCTAATCCATCAATACAGCAGTGAGGGGATAGCAAAATGAATATACATGTCTCATCAACCTTTCCTTTTTTTCGCAGGAAAACCTCAAAATCATTGAAGTATTTAACCCTGGGTTGTGGTGTTTTTCTGGCCTTTTTCTGTTCCTTGAGTCTGACCACATCAGCCTCGGCTAATGAACTAACTATCGAATTTGGGGATTCCTGGGTGGAAGATGGCTACATTTTCCATGTTGATATTCAATTACCACCCTACAATGTCTATTGCACAACTACTGGGAAAGGATACATTGGCTTTAACGTGTATTATGAAGACACGAGAAGCCTGGAAGGAGAGTGGGCCTTTGGTATCGCTCCGTGGCCTGAGGGGCTGGTGTCTGACTCCAAAGTGGGGTCACATATGACTGCTGTTGCTCCTCAAGTATATTGCACCAGTTTTTCTCCCTGGTCAA
>JAGQKG010000079.1 GCA_020430245.1 Nitrospira sp. | reverse complement strand
TGAGATTCGCGGCCATAGAGAGTCCGAGGATAGCGAGCCCGCCATTCCCGTGGCCTGGTCGGGATCTTCTGTTCCTTCGCCCACGCCCAGATCCGGCCGAACAGCACGGGGTCCAGTCCGGCCCGCCCCATATCATGCAGCAGACAGGCGGCTTCAAATTGACGAAGTCGGGAGAGTGGATGTCCTAAGGCTGCGGCAACGGCCACACACAGGCGTGCCGTGCGCACCGCATGCGCTTTGTCATATCCTGGAATCGTGCGATCGGGCCGGGTTGGATGCGGTTGGTCGTACCATTTCAGCAGCGAGACCACTTGCGTGCGGGTGAGAACAGTGTAGATGGGTTTCAATGGTGGCCGAGAAACGACGGCTAGAATGATACAATCTTTATGGCGAAACGTATAAGGATTATGGTGCTGAACAGTGGGTCAGGATATCCCAGGCTTGGGGAGGTGTCAAGAAACCGATGGCGTTCTCTATATGGGACGGCCGGCCGATGACAAAACACCTGCAACGAGGTGTGTTCAGGAGGACGACCGTATACGTGGAAGGGCTTCTGCCGTCTGTGCTTTCATAGAGCAGATAAAGGCCGTCCCAGGCAAATTGGAGTCATTCTTACAATTCCCACGGATTTCGGTATGATGCAGGACAAGTTTTCATGGTTCCTATCCCTCACATCACACACACAACGGTTTGGGTATCCGGTAATCCGAAAAGGGTAATCTAGTGCGATGGTCCGGCAAACAGATATTCTGGTGGGGTGCACTCGGTGCCCTGGTCTTAACCATTGCCCTGATTGTGCTTCCCTTGTTTTTAAATCCGGACTATCTGAAGACTCTGGCTCTGCAACAAATTCAACGGACGTTTGGATCGCACGTGACCGTGGGGCATACGTCCTTTGCCTTATTCCCCTCTCCACATTTTTTGGTGTTGGACATTGTGGTCCAGGAACAGCCTGAGTCGCATGCGGTGTTTCGCGCGAAATCCATGAGTTTGGATTTAGGGATCGGGCAGTTGCTCATGAAAAAAATTGTGGTTCGTGAATTCCTGGTGGATTCTCCCGAGATTGAATTGCGACGTGAGGCCGGGGGGGAATGGCGTTTTTTAAGCTATGCCAGCAACGACTCGCCCATTGCCTCGGCAGCGAAATTTCTGGTGCTGGGAAAGTTTGTGGTGACGGACGGTAAAATTATCGTCATTGACGAGTCGCCTCGTGAAATCGTTCGGGGGTTTGTCATTGAGGATGTGGCCTTCGTCTCTGACACCACTCATGAAGGGCCTTCAATTGCCTCATCCTTCGAATTGTCCGGAAAAATCCGACAAACGCAGGAGTTGGCGCCTTTTTACGTCAAGGGAGATCTCGAAGCCCGTTGGGAGTCCCCGGTGCTCTCTATTACCAGCGAACCGGTTGGTTTTGACCAGGTCACGTTCTCCGGCAAGGTAAGGGCCGATCATCTGGAGATCAATCAACTGGGAGAATACCTGCCCAATGGCCAATCGCTTATGGCGGTTCCCGGCACGCTTTCGGTCACGTCTCAGGTGACCTGGGTTCAGAATGCGAAAACCTCCCGACTTTCTCTCTCTCATATCAATTTATCCAGTTCATTTATTGATCTGGATGGTTCGGCCAATACGGAAATGCTGGAAGACGGACATCATATGATGGGGTTCTCCATGCGCTCCTCCAATGTTGATCTCGCCATGATTCGACAATATCTGCCAAGGACGTGGATTCCGGATGATCTGCTCCCGGTGTGGGAGAAAGGCGAATGGGGAGGGGGATTGAATATTGCCGAGGCTCGAGTGACCGGGTCCACCCGTGAGGATGTGCAGACGTCCGTTACCGGGACATTTCGATTAACCGATGGTTACCTCCGTATTTCCGATTGGCCCACCACTGATCATATTCAAGGAACGGTGGTCGTGGAACCGGATCGCATGCAATTGTCCGAGGTTCACGGTATCTATGACGGGATTCCGGTTGAGGTGACGGAAGGCCTTTTCTTGTTAAAAGAATCAGGCCCGTGGGGGGATGTGGGCCTTCAAGGGCCTGTGCCCGCGGAGAAGGTTCGCCAGGTCGTGGCGCAGTTGGGAGCACCGTCCGACTTTGGTCTGTTGAATTCATGGAAGGTCTCGGATGGCAGTGGCCTATTGCGTCTCCGGTTTGCAGGGAATCTCTTGGAATCTCCTGGGCTGAAATTTCAGCATGGCGAATTTAAACCTGAAGGGCTGGTGATTCAGATACCCGGGCTTCCTCATCCGCTGACTCAGGGCCACGGTACCATTATTTTTTCCCGGGAGAGCACCGTGCTCGAGGGCATACAAGGAAACGTGGGCCCCTATCCGTTGGTGGTGAATGGGACCATTGTCTACCAGGGGACCTCCCGGTTTGATCCGCTTACCATCCAGGCCGGGTTGGCAGGCGAGGACCTGTTGCCTGTTTCCCCGACCCAGGGGAAATCACCAGGGATGCGGATTACGGGTCCGCTAAATGTTTCGGTCACGCTCACGGGGCCGACCCTTCACCCTAAATTAAAAGGGTGGATTGATGGGCGGGACGCCTTCATGGATGTGCCTTCCCTTTTACAAAAACATGCCGGTCAGGACGGGCGCCTTGAGTTCGATGGACAGTTTCATCCCGGAAGCCGCGTTCATTTTGAACGGGTGGAACTGATGATGCTTCCTCTTCGTCTTCGTGGACAGGGAACCATCCGGTATCGCTCGAAGCTCAGCTGGGAGGCCAGGTTTGATTCCGGACCGGTGTATTTAGGTGTGCTCCCGGAAGGCATCCGTGTCCTGGGAAATATCGTCCAGTCCGGAATTCTCGAGGTTCAACTGAAAGGCAGCGGACGCGGAACCGATTGGAGCCAGTGGAATACCAAAGGTTGGGTGGCGTTGACCGAAGGCGTGGTGGCGCTCCGCGGGGTCAGCGATCCCGTTTCCAATCTGTTTATTCGATTGAAAGTGGATGAGGATCAGCTTGATTTGAAACGCATGGAGTTTCGCCTGAAAAATAGTGAAGCCGTCATCACCGGATTTATGAAAAACTGGAAGACCAAACCGATCGTTAGTGTCATGGTGGACTCGCCCCAATTCGATATTGATTTGCTGATTCCGAAGGAAGGGCGATCGGCCATCCGGGATGGGATCGAGTGGCTAGCCGCGCATGGCTCGCTGGAGGGTTCTGTGCATATCGAACGTCCGGCCTATAAGACGCTATCCGGAAAAAAATTATCAGCTGTGTTGAAAATTCACGACAACCTGGTCTCGGTGGATAAAGTCCAATCGATGGTGGCGGAACATGGCACTGTTGGGGGGCGGTTTTTTATCCATCTCCCGGAAGGCCGGTCGGCAGCCATGCGTGCGTCATTTCAGGCGAAGGATTTGCCTTTCGAGAATGTCCTGGGCCTCTTTGGCGAGGAGCGTCGATTGATTACCGGAAACATGTCTGTGCGTGGCATGATCCAGGGCCATGGACGGGATGACCGAGGCATCATTCCCACGCTCAATGGCAGTGTTAAAATTTCTCTTGGTGAGGGCTATATCCGTAAAGGCACGATCTTTCCACGCATTCTCGCCCTCTTGAATTTACCGAGTGTGCTCCGGGGAAAAGTTGATCTGGAAGAGACCGGATTTCCATTTACAACCGTGAGCAGCAAGCTCACCGTGGAAGACGGTGTGTTTGCGACGAAAGATCTGTTGATACAGAGTCCCATCATGAAAGTCTCTGCCGCCGGGATGTATGACTGGAGAAGGGACCGGCTTGACGGGATTTCCGCCGTCAGTCCTTTTGGGGCCTATTCGGATCTTTTAAAAGATATCCCCCTCTTTGGACGAATTTTTTCAGGGGATCGGAAAGGCATGGCCACGGCAATGTTTTCGATTGCCGGACCATTGGGTGATCCGGAGGTCGAGTATCTACCTATGGAATCAGTGAAAACCGGACTGAGCGGTTTAGCGCAGTTGGCGTTTGATGTTTTGAAAAATACGCTGACCCTGCCTTATGATTTATTGAATGGCACAAAGGAGGATGCGGGTTCTGCTCCACCTGAGCCTGAACGATCCGGTGTGCCCGGCCCCCTATAAGCCTCGTGGCTTTGACGATGGATGCTTCGGGATGATTGTTCAGAGAAGGGGGTGAGGGCTGTGAAACAATGAAGTCGGCTGGAACATATCGTGTGAAAGGACGTGAGGATGATTCCAACAGTTGCATGGAAAAATAATCATGTGGTGATTCTGGATCAGCGTGCTCTCCCCGGAGAAGTGCGGTTTCTTGATTGTGCGATGTATCAGGAGGTAGCCGAGGCGATTCGGAATTTGAGTGTCCGCGGCGCGCCGGCCATCGGGGTGACGGCGGCGTTGGGCATTGCCTTGGGCGCCAGGCAATATGCGGAGACGCACCCTGAGGGGTTTCCCGTCTATATGGAGGACGTGTGCCGCACGCTGGCAGCGACCCGTCCTACCGCCGTGAATTTATTCTGGGCCGTTGAGCGGATGACACGCGTAATGGCAGGTGTTTCCACTTCATCTTTTCAATCTATTCAAGAGATCCAAAAACGATTGCAGGAAGAAGCCTTGGCTATTCTGGAGGAGGATCTTCGGGTGAACCGGGCTATTGGCAGGTTTGGCGCCACGATCATTCATGATCGTGACCAGATTCTCACCCATTGTAACGCCGGAGCCTTAGCGACGGCAGGCTATGGGACGGCATTGGGAGTGGTCAGGTCGGCATGGGAGCAGGGAAAGCAGATTCGGGTCTTTGCCGATGAGACACGTCCCGTCCTCCAGGGTGCACGTCTGACGGCCTGGGAGCTTCAGCAGGATGGTATTCCCGTGACCTTAATTACGGATAATGCGGCGGGGGCACTGATGCGACAGGGCCGAATCCACTGTTGCGTCGTGGGGGCCGACCGGATTGCGGCCAATGGCGATGTAGCCAATAAGATCGGAACGTATTCTGTGGCGGTTCTAGCCCATGCCCATGGCATCCCTTTTTATGTGGCGGCCCCTTCGTCGACCATTGATATGGAGACAGCGGATGGGAACGGCATTCCCATCGAAGAGCGGAATTCAGCAGAAGTGACCTGCCTGCATAGTGGTCGCGTGATTGCTCCTCAGGGTGTGGAAGTCTGGAATCCGGCGTTTGATGTGACTCCCGCCGACCTGATTGCCGGGATTATCACTGAACGGGGTATTATCGCCCCCCACGCTTTATCGGAACATTTTTCGTCAACATCCTTCTGAGCGAGTAAACGGTTACAAGATCTGAGTTAAGACTTTGGAGAGATCGAGAAGATTGTACGGTTTGGCAATAAAGCCTGAAAATCCGAATTGGCCGGCCTGGGCCATGACCGGATCGTTGGAATAACCGCTGGATACAATGACCTTTGCCGCAGGATCATGGTCTTTGATGAGGCGCAGGGTTTCCTTGCCTCCCATTCCTCCGGGTATCGTGAGATCAAGGATGGTGGCCACATACGGATTACCCTCCTGAAGGGCTCGGGTATAGAGCGCAACGGCTTTCGAACCATCGTCGGCAAAGTCCACCTCAAATCCGAGGTGCTCGAGCATTTTCCCTAAGACATCCTGAATGTCTTCTTCATCGTCCATGACTAAAATTCGCCCAGTTCCTTGCACGAGGCTTTCCGAAGTTTCATCGTTTTTTGTCGACAGGGAGATGGAGGCCGGGAGATAAAGGGTGAAACATGTGCCGGTCCCGAGTGAGGAGGTGACCGCCACGTGTCCTCCATGCCGTTTCATGATGGAATAGGTCGTGGCCAGGCCCAATCCGCTCCCTTTTTGTTTGGTCGTAAAGTAGGGATCGAAGATTTTTTGAAGATGATCGTCGGGAATACCGATGCCCTGGTCCGCGACAGACACACACACATACTTGCCGGGTTTCAGGGGAAGGGAGGTCTGAGAATCCACCAAAGAATTTTTTGCGATGACGCTAATGGTGCCCCCATCCGGCATGGCCTGGTCGCCATTAATCACAAGGTTTTGTATGACCTGACTAATTTGTCCTTCATCGACTTCGACCGGCCAGAGGTCCTCGGGAAGATGCGTGGTGCACCTGACATCCGAGCCTCGTAAGGCAAATTGAATCGTATCCGTAATAATGGAGGCAACCGAGGTCGTGCTTTTGACCGGGGCGCCCCCTTTGGCAAAGGTCAGTAATTGTTTGGTGAGATCCCGCGCCCGCAAGCACGCTTTTTCCGCAGCCTCCAGTCGTTCAATGACTTTCTCTCCATAGGGTGTCATATGTTTGGCCGTCACCATTTTGGCCAGCCCGATATTGGCAAACACGGACGTGAGAATATTATTGAAATCATGCGCAATGCCGCCGGCCAGTAGGCCAACAGACTCGAGTTTGGTGGCACGTAGTCGTTCTTCTTCCAATCGTTTCCATTCCGTAATGTCTCGTGTCACGATCACGCCCACGATTGTCCCGATGCTGGTTCGGAACGGATGGATGTGACTTTCAAACCATCGCCATTCGGATTGTTTCGTTTGCAACCGGCACACCATATCAATTTCCTGAAGTGCCTTGAGATGAGAATGAAAAGACTCAGACAAGGGCCCCCGCTCTTCGGGATGGACAAAGTCAAAAAAACTTTTTCCGAGCATGTCGCCTGCCCCATAACCCAAAACTTTTTGACAATTCGGGGTGACGTAGTGACATTTACCTGTCGCGGTGGTTTCGATGATTAAATCATAGGCATGCTCCACAATGGCTCGGTAGCGTTGCTCACTATCTCGTAAGGCATCTTCGGCTTTTTTACGTTGGAGTTCACCTGCCGCTCTGGCGGCAAATAGCTGAATGATGGACTGCGCCACATGGATGTTGCGAATGGCCACCGGACTAAAGACAAGGAGGAGCCCGATAATTTGTCCTGTCCGGCCACGGAGGGCCGTTCCCAAATAGCTAATAATCGACCATGAGCTGAGAGGCGAGTCGGGTGGGAAGAGAGGAGATTCCAAATTGTCCCCATGGCATCCTTTGACTTTCAGGAGTTCATCAAAGATGGCACGAGGAGGCGCCCAAGGCATATTTTCACGAAAATTCCCGTTGGACCATATGGCGACTGTTTGGGTCAGCGGCTGAGACGGGGACTCCAATTCCGCTAATATGGCATAGGGCACATTCAACGCCTGACAGAGATCTCTTACTAAAAATCGCAAAAACGCCATGCTGCCCGGAGCCGGATCACTTTGGGCAATTTTCCGCAGCGTTTCATCAATCCGTTTGCGTTCTGTAATATCTTTGACCACAGAAATGGCGCCCCATTGAATACCATGGGAATCGAAGAGGGGATAGCATGAGACAAGGAAATCCCCCGGCATAGAGGGGAACTGTGTCTCCACCACCGCGGATAGGGCGCCAGCCAAGACCGTTTCCCATGGCGGAGGGTTTTTGGGGATGGTCGTTCCATAGTAGAGCGTGCGGTAATGATGTCCGACTAATGGGCCGATTCGCGGTTGGACTTGATCACGAATGGCTCGATTGGTCCAGACAATCGTTCCGGCACTGTCTAAGATCATGACATGATCCGTCAGGGCATCAAAGGCCTGCTCCCATTTTTCGACGGACTGCACAGGGTTGGTTGGATTGGAAGGCCGTTGAAGGTTCTTAGTCATGGCGTTTCAATGGTGCCGGCTCACATGGCTCATCTGTTTCCAACCTATAATATCTCTTAATATCTCTACCAGACGACTTTCGCGAACAAATCGGCCAGATTCGGATCGACACTTTTTCCGGCTTCCTGCCGAATCTTTTCTCGGGCTTCCGGGACGGGCAGTGCCATTTCGGAACCATAGCCGGTCACGAAATGGTCGAATACATTGGCCAGACCGACAATACGTGCCGATAAGGGAATGTGTTCACCAATCAATCCATCCGGGTAACCAGACCCATCAAATTTTTCATGGTGATGGCGGATAATCTGTTCGACACATGGGTGAAATGGGAGGCCCCTCATCATTTTGCCTCCGATGGTGGGATGGCATTGGAGCAGTTCTTGATCCTGTTCCGTCGGGGAATGAAGCCCGGCAATGAGGTGATCATGAATGCCGATTTTTCCGATGTCATGGAGATAGGCCCCGAGTTGTATGGCCTTCTGCTCCTCCGGGGTTAACTGGAGATGTTCCATAAGCAGAGTGGCATAAAAATTCACCCGGCTGCCATGTTGAACCAATTCGGGATGTTTAGCGGCCAGAAGGGTTTTAATATTGGCCAGGGCAGATTGGACATCGATCCCAGAAGCCCAAAGGTTTCCAAACGCTTGAAGAGCCGCTTGAAGGGAGGAATATCGACGGCGGCGCTCGAGCGTTTTTTTGATGGTGTCGAGCAATTCGGTGACGTTGAACGGTTTGAGGATATAGGCGGCCACCCCGTGGCGGATGGCTTCGATGGCGGATTGAAGTGTGCCATATCCGGTGATAATGACCACATCGACATCTTTCCCGTCTTTTCGAATCTGAGAAAGGAGGTCGTTTCCTGACTGATCAGGTAGTTTTAAATCGAGGGTGACGAGATCAATGGGATGCGTTTTGAGAATTTGATGCGCGATTTCGGCCCGATCAACCGTGAAGAGATTGAAATAGGGAGAAAGGATAACCTTTAAGGCTTCGCGCGGGCCTTCCTCGTCCTCAATAATTAAAATATTCGCTTGAAGGATAGAAGGTTCGGTACCGGTAGTTTCCATCAACGACTCCTTTTCCAAGTGAAGCGACCCATGAAGACAGTAAAAAAAATAAATAGTCCATGAGACCTAATACGTTCGCTTCTTAGGATGAAGTCGGATCCCTGTCCTTCTCCCTCGAGGATACCATGATGTTTAGTAGTGATTCACCTCCTCAGGACAATAATGGTTTTTTACAGACAGCATAGAAAGAGAACACGACGAGTGATAAGGAGCAATACCCGTCACTTTATGACTTTTCGGATTTTAACTGAAACTTCCGATCTTTGACCGCCAGATCTTGAAACAATTGGGTGAACAAATCTCTGGCGACATGATTGGTGAGGTCCTCGATATCCTTGGGATCGAACGTCACCACACTGTCGTTTCCATTCGCACCGAGCACCATCCGGACGGTGCTGCCATCCGCTGCATTTTTCGCTTCAAAGGCTACGCGCATTTTGACCTCAATATCCGTAAAACCAAAGCCGGTTTTCGCATTCGTCTCCAAAACCAAAATATCCCCTGTCAGGGTGACATCGGCCGGAGCACTGTCCGCCGCGGTTTCAGATGTTATCGCCCGGGAGGCTTGCCATTTTTCCTGTTGAAGGTATTCCAGGGCAAGATCCGCCATCCCCTCGCCGAGGTTCCCATTCCAGGCATTAAAATGCGTCGCGCCTCCCCAAAAATGCGTGCGGGAACCAAGACGGGTTTTCTGTGGTCGTTTATCCTGAAACGGTTCAACCAAAATGGTCAGATCTTGGTTATGATTGGCCGGGGCTTTCGTCGCAGACGGGAAGGCATGGGGATTAAAATTCACGGTCTGCCCGGTCCCTTGACATCCTGCAACCACTAGGCTGGCAATGAACACCATGATAAACCAGTTGGCTTGTGTCTTCACTCGTGGAACCTCCATGTATAGAAAGTGAATATCAGATGAGCAACTATGCTGTGAGGGAGAGGGATGCTTCTGCCGACACCCTACTATGTCCGGGCCACACATCCATCCTAATTTTAGACAGCGTAAGAATAATCAACCTGTAGGATTTAATCTAGTCTTGTGTTGATTTTCAGTGAAGAGTCTGCCTGAATGTTTACGATACAAAGCCACCGGATGATAATGAGATGATCTGTCTTGACATTGTCGTAAACCACTTGACACTATCATACCTGGTTTGACTGTTAATCCAAAGGAAATTCTTCATGTGGAAGCATAATTTTTTGTTTCGAGCTGATGGGGCGGTGCCGCTGGAGCAGACCGAAAACGAGTTGTTTCATGACACGGACCAGGCCCTGGATAGTTCAGGTCTCCAGATGGATAAATATATTTCCGTCTGGCTTCAAGGGGATGGCGATGAGACCAAGCCACTCGTCTATACGACGGTGTATGTTCGAACGGCCACGTTAGACCCCCAGAAAGGGGTTGGATTTCTTCAGCCGCTTCAAGGACGGACCCACCAAATCAAAAGCATGTTGTCCTCAGAGCAGAAAATGTATCTTCGGGAATGGTTGTCGAGTACCTATCCGCCGGCCTGGGAAGAGTCTGATGATCATTTTCAGTCCATTTTTTCCGAAATTTGATTTCTCCATTCCCGCGGGAGGATGGGCGGTTTCTGAGATCGGAATACTGGAATCTCAGCTCTCGGTCACCACGGTGTCGGGGCAGGTAGCAAATCTTTATTCGTAGAGATTGAACTATGGATCTACAAACACAGGTTCTGATCATAGGCGCCGGTGGCGGGGGAGCGGTACTGGGACTCCTCTTAGCTCGAAAAGGGATTGCCAATATTGTTCTGGAACAGGCTGCGGGGCCCCCACAGGGCTTGCGTGGGGAAATTCTTCAACCCAATGGACAGGAAATCCTTCAAGGACTTGGTTTATTAGAGCAGTTGCCGGTTCATGCCTGCAAACCGGTCAGATTCTTTCACTTCCGTCGAAGTGGGGGAACCCGGCTCTGTACCATTGATTATGCGATGTTGCCCCCTCCTTTCAATCGAGCTTTGGTGATGTGGCCTCATGTCGTTCATCATACCATTCTCGACGCTCTGCGACAGGAGAATCCAGAGGGACTTCGGTATGGGGCCACCTTTCGTTCTCTTATCCGGAATGGCAAAGGTATTACAGGTGTTAAGGCGGATATTGGGGGCAACCAGGTTACCATTGGGTCTCAAGTAGTGGTTGGGGCAGACGGACCGTTTTCTGAGGTTCGGGGAGCCCTTGGCATCCCCACCTCGCTTCATCGGTATCTCGACAGTTATCTTGTGGCCATGTTGGAATCACCAGCAGACCTTGAGGAAGCGCAGTATTACGTGGGGAAAAAATCTATTCTGGGAATTTTCCCCGCTGCCGGTCAAAAGGTTTATGCCTTTTATATGGTTTCGTCTGATTCACTGAATCGGGTCAAAGCCGATGGGGTCCCGGCCCTTCGGGAGAAGTGGAAAATGATTGCGCCGGAACTTGCCCCGCTCTTTGACTCCTTACGGGATTGGGATCAGACGGCTTATATGGGAACGGGAAGGGTCAGGGCAAAAACCTGGGTTCAGGATGGGGCTGTGGTCATGGGTGATGCCGCACATGGGATGAATCCCCATGCTTCGCAGGGACGGATGCAAGCGATGGTGGATGCGGTTGCCCTCGCAAAGGTTCTTGACGATTGTCATCGGACCGGAAATTGGTCGGCATCAAATCTTAAGGCATTTGAAACTCAACGGCGTCCCCAGGTCACCATGCTGCAACGTCTAGCGGATGAAGAAGTTTTTTTCTGGAATACAGGAAATCCTCTCCTTGGGATGTTGCGAGACCGCGTCTTTTCAACGATGGATAAAAATCCGCGTTTGCAATATCAAGTGTTGACCGCTACAGCAGGGCTGCGGACCACCTCACCCTTTGGTTGGATGGATCGGTTTCAAGCTGCAGGATTGTTACCGGATCGCCGGGCCCATCAGGTTCCTGATCATGCACGGTCTGTGTAATTAACTCCGGAGTCCACCTTCGTCACTCATCATTTTTCCAATATTTGGCTTGTATCCTATGCCGACATCAATGTTGCAGTCGCTCGAACTTCCCGAAGACCTGCGGGAAACACTTGAACAATATTTGACACAACTTCAGAAGGATTGGGGTGCTGATTTAGAAGGGCTTCTTCTTTATGGCAGCGCAGCCCGGGGAGATTTCATTGCCGGCCGATCCAATTTCAATTTTTTGGTGCTGGTACGGGCACTGTCGGTGAGTGGGCTCCAGCGTGCAGGACAATTACATCGCCAATGGGGTAAGCACCAAATCGTCGCGCCTCTGGTGATGACTCAGGAGGAATTGTCCCGATCACGCTATTTGTTCCCGTTGGAATATTTTCAAATGCAAGAGCATCATGTGCGCTTGGCAGGCAAAGACCCGTTTGACGCAAGGCCCATTGATCGTCGGCAGTTGGGATGGCAATGCGAGCAGGAACTTTTGGCCAATGTGTTTCGGATACGACAACGGTTTGTCGAAGGGGAGGGACGAGCCGAGGCAATCCGGGCATTGCTTATTCTTTCGATTACCGCCGTTCTCCCCTGTGTGCGGGGTATTTTACGGGTCATCGGCCAACCCTCAAAGGGAAAAGACGGGCAGATTCTTGAAAGTCTTCCTCAAGCTCTGCAGTTTGAATCCACAGTGCTGCTCGAAATACTTCAGATGAAGCGAGGTATGAATAGTCCGGGTTCTCTTGAATGGTTGAAAGTGTATGAGCGCTATCTCCAGGCTTTGGAGAGTTTGTGTAGACGGGTTCAGACCGTTCGTCAGGAGAGCGGCCTTTGATCATAAATCCAAAGGGGCTTGTCGGTCCGCTCATCCTGGCCCTGGTGCTGGGCTTTTTTGCCCCTGCGAGGGGAATGACGCCCAAAGAACAAAATCTCCCAACTCCATTAGGCTATGTAAGTGATTATGCCCATCTCCTTGATGAGGAATGGCACAAACAAATTCGATCAGTGTGTAAAGATCTTGAGTCATCTTCCGGCATTGAAATGTTGGTAGTGACCCTCCCGACCGTTACCCCTCTTTCCCATGCCCAGGAATATGCTTCTCGCCTCTATGAAGGCTGGCGGATTGGTACGGCGCAACAGGAACGCGGCATCCTGTTACTGGTGGCTGTCAAAGAACGCCAAGCAGTGGTGGTGGTTGGGAAGAATCTTTTGTCGGTTGTGACTCCCCAACAGTTGGATCAGGTTTCTCTTAAGCATTTGCGTCCGATGTTTCGGTCTGGAGAGTATGGAATCAATATCTATCGATCTGCCGTATCCCTTTCCACACTGGCCGCGCGGGCTCCTGTTCAGAAGGACAAACCAAAGCCTCAGCGATCGGCCGCTTTTTGGATGAATATTGCGGTGGTGCTGCTGATGGTTTACGCACTCTGGCGATTCACCCGCCCTGAACGGCGTCATCCGTTTCCCCGTTGGAAAAGGGGAGAATATTGGGGAACAGGCCAGGGGGGATTTGGGGGAAACTTTGGGGGATTTGGCGGAGGAACCGGAGGCCAGGGATTACGTTGAAGGAGGTGGAGTGACCCTGGCGCTTCTAATTTTGTTCATAATGAAGTATTGGAATAGATATTTAGAGACCGTTCCTTGTGTTCAATATGTGAGTGTTTACACGTTCTATTAGGATTCGTGAGACTTCATGGAGGTGGAAATAGGAAGGGACATATCGATCGCCAAAAGAAATCCGAAATCCCCAGGCCAATTTCATGTTAGCCCAGGGAATAAGCATTTATGACAGCATTTTGTGATTTTCAAACGTGAGGGATCGCACGACGATTTCCCCGTTTTCATAAGAAATAATGCGTCGGGTGGCCGGAAGGTCTGAGTTGTCTATTCTGATATGTGTATCCGAAAAACTGTCGACATTTTTTAGTGACCGGTCTTTTGGAGAAAAATAATAGACCGTATATCGGGTGGTGAGATAATGTCCATCCTGGGTGACTGCACTATCTTCCACGTTGATGGTAAAAGCCGCCTGCGGCATGTTTCGATTGATTTGGGTAATGCGGTTGTCTTTCACCCGGTACCATGAACCCATTCCATCTCCATGAATGGTGATCCGTTGACCCAAAGGGTGCTGTTCTTCTCCCCCTAAAGTCAAGGTATGTTTCCCGTCTGATTCCTGGAACGTTCTGGGCCCCCGATGGACCGCAATCATTCCAATCTGATTTTGGGCCCACGTTTGTAACTCGGTATCATCGATGATCACCGTCACATCCCGCGGCCCTTTTACGGTCACGGTTCCTTTGGTTTCTTTTCCGTTCACATTAATGCGAAGGTCGGCCTGAAAGCCTCTGAAATCCGGTTGCCACCGGGCGGTTTTAGCAAAGGCGGCTTGTAGCAGTTCTCGGGCTTTTGGATCATCCTGGACCTCGGTGGTGGGGGTTCCTTCTGTATTCTTTTCCATGTCGTAGACTCCTTTTCCTGTCATGTCGGGTATATGATCAGACTCATGAAGCGAACACTGATGTTCATTATAAGGATCTCTAGAGAGGTGGACAACCGTTCAAACCGAGCGAGGTCCAGAGGACTCTTGAAGTTCACGGTCTCCTTGAAAATGGGAGACGTGTTTCGGGGGCAATAATAAAAATTTCCAAGCCATTCTCTCCGAAACTCATGCGCGAGCAGGGTTTCTCTCACTCGCCATAGTCGGAAAAAGGAAATACAAAGGAACAGTGAAAAGGGGGTAGTTATTCAGGTAGACTGAACCGGTAATCTTCTATTCCGAGGGAAGATTTCCGGGCGAAGAAGTCCGTGTTGTTCATCCCTCTTACAAAGAAAAGATGTTTCGCTTGCTTCACCCCCAAGAGGCATTGCGCATGAACGCCGCAGAGCAACAGCTTAATGATGTCAGAAAACTCAAGCGAGATGGTCAAGTCCATGGTTGGCTGATACATCTTTTGAAGGTCATGGTCGTGGTGGGTTTGTTGTTACCCACCTTCGCGTTGCCAACAGTATGGGCCGAAGTCGTCCCCGATGTGGTTGGGTTGAGTCAGGCGTCGGCTGAGGCGGCCATTACCGGGGCGGGCTTGACGGTGGGCACGATCACGAACAGCAGTCATGCCTCGGTGCCCTCGGGGAGTGTCATCAGTCAAACGCCAGGGGCGGGGACGAGTGTGGCGGCGGGCAGTGCGGTGAACCTGGTGGTATCGACGGGGCCGGCGCCGGTCACCGTGCCGAATGTGGTGGGGAGCCCCCAGGCCGCGGCACAGACCGCACTCACCAATGCGGGGCTAAAGGTGGGGACGATCACGAACAGCAGTCATGCCTCGGTAGCGGCAGGGCGGGTCATCAGTCAGAACCCGGGGGCGGGAACGAGTGTAGCGGCGGGCAGTGCGGTGAACCTGGTGGTATCGACGGGGCCGGCGGTTCCAAATGTTGTAGGCCTAACCCAGGCCGCGGCGCAAACCGCGATTACCACGGCAGGATTGAGGTTGGGCACGGTAACTTCAACCAACAGTCGGACAGTCTCTATTGGTAGAGTCATCAGCCAAACTCCCCAGCCAGGAAGCAAGGTGGTGGCGGGTAGTGCGGTGAATATTGTCGTCTCCCTGGGTGCCGCCGTCCCGAATGTCGTAGGCTTGACGCAGGCCGCGGCGCAAACCGTGATTACCACAGCGGGCTTGATGGTGGGAACGGTGACAACCTCCACGAGTCCAACCGTGGCGATTGGCGCGGTTATCAGTCAAACCCCGTCAGCGGGGGACAATGTGGCTCCAGGCAGTGCAGTGGACCTAATCGTATCCCTTGGAGCCGCCGTCCCGAATGTGGTGGGCTTGACGCAGATCAATGCTCAAAAGGCATTGGCGGGGGCGGGCCTGACAGTGGGGACGGTGACGACGACAATTAGTGCCACGGTGCCAA
>JAGQKG010000078.1 GCA_020430245.1 Nitrospira sp. | reverse complement strand
TAAGTGAATGGTTGAGTAGTGTTTAAAAATGACGAGATTTGATTTTTAAATTAATATTTACTGTTCACAAGCATTTTCTCGGTGACCTTACCGGAGGGGTACCACCCGTTCCCATTTCGAACACGGAAGTTAAGCCCTCCAGGGCCGATGATACTGCAGCCGTGAGGCTGTGGGAAAGTAGGTCGTTGCCGAGATTTAATTAAGAAAAGCCCAGGGATATCAAATCCCTGGGCTTTTCTGTTTAAAAAAGTTTATATTAAACTTAACAGCCTTGGTAGGCACAGTGTGGGCGATGCATCGCGTCATACATGTTTTCAAAGGTGGGTATGATATTAGGAATTTTCCCTCGGAAAAGTTCATCCCTCACGGAACTAAGTGGGCTTATTAATGAAAATGTCCCTGAATGGGTTTGAAGAAATTCGTGACCAAAAAAAAGGAGATTCACTACTTTAGGGTCCAAATAGTATAAATGGGACAGATTTAATATTAAATGTTGATTGCCCTGGTTTTGTAATTGTTCAAGCAGCTGAATAAATTGATTTGTGTCAACCTCATCAAATCTTCCAAAACAATCGATAATCGTTATTCCATTCCTTCTTCGTTGTTCACAATACATTAGTTCATCCTAATATGATTAAGAATTTAGAGATACTAATGTAAAAATTTCGGTTAAAAGGTAAAAAAATTAATAGGAAAAATTTTCTCTACTGATTTATAAATGGCGGAATGGTGGAGAGAGGTGGTCACGAGAATCTGAACAAAGGGCTAAGTGGATACGCTCTACACAAAATGGCATGATGAGGCCACTGATGAAAGAAGTGTATGATGAAGAGACGACCTCGACGGAACCATTACCGGCCTTTAAATCGAAGGTAGCGCTGGCCGCCCTCAAGGGCGAACAGACTAGGGCGGAACTCGCCCAACGCTTTGGATGTTCATCCCAATCAAATCACGCAATGGAAGACGGTCCTTCTCGAACGAGCAGCAGCCGTGTTTGAGGTCGGAGAATCGACTGAGCCTCCTATTGATGTGAAGCGGCTTCATGCGAAGATTGGTGAGTTGACCTTGGAAAATGATTTTTTAGAAGGTGCGCTCACCAAAGCGGGCCTGCTGAGCGCAAAACGATAATAGACCGCACCCATCGACTTGCCGTGACCAAACAGGCAAAGGTCCTGGGAGTCAGTCGCGGCAGTGTGTATTATTGGCCTCCCCCCGTCGCTGAAGGTGATTTAACTCTCATGACTCGTCTAGACCAGCCGCATCTAGAATTCCCGTTTGCGGAAGCACGCATGCTCCGGGCTCTGCTGCGGCAAGAGGGTGTCGACATGGGGCGCAAGCACGTTGCCACGTTAATGCGACAAATATGCGTGGAAGCGCTCTATCGTCGACCACGGACGACACAACGTCATCCGGGGCACAAGGTCTATCCGTATTTGTTGTGGGAGCTAGCGGTCACCCGTGCCAATCAGGTTTGGGCGATGGACATTACATCTATTCCCTCGCTAAAGGGTTTGGGTATCTGGTGGCCGTAGGATTGGTATACGCGCCGCGTCCTGGCCTGGCGCCTATCGATTACGATGGACGTTCGGTTTTGCCGTGAAGCGGTGGAGGAGGCCGTCGCCTGTTATGGCACGCCCGACATCCTGAAGACGGATCAAGGCAGTCAGTTTACCAGTCACTTCCATACGGAGTGTATCCAAACACAGGGCATTCGCCTCAGCGTGGATGGCCAAGACGCGTGGCGAAATAATATCTTCGTCGAACGGCTCTGGCGATCGGTGAAATACGAAGAAATCTCCTTGCAGGCCTATGACTCCGTCTCGGCCGCACGAACAGGTTTAGTGTGCTATTTCCAATTTTACAGCAGTCGGCGGCCACATTTGCACCTTGGTGGGCAGACGCCGGACCAGGTCTATTTTAACAACCAGCTTCAGCACCAAGCGGCCTAAGGCAACCCTGAGCAGTCCACTTATCGAAGGTCTCTAAGTTGTTCAAAGAAGCGTGGCCACCTCTGAGGCAATTTCAGAATAATTAGTTATGTTAGAAAATTTAGAACTTGGTATATGGCTAAGAATCCTATTGTTGGTACCGTAATAAAAAAATTATTTAGACCGGATAATCCATGTTTTCCAGTAGTGGAGTCTAACATCTTTTGGCGAGCTGTATTATTAAGTCTGTTGGTGGTGCTATCTGGCGCATTTAGGAAATATAGTCTTTGATCCCTGATGAGAAATTTCGAATGCGACAGGAGGAAAATTTCTTAAGCGATTTTTTGAAATTTCCCCTTTTTCATTTGAAATCGGGTGGGTGCGTTTTTCATTATTAATGATAAAGACGGTCCAACTCAAACTGTACATTATGCTGAAAGAAGTGGAGGAATTTATCTGTGAAAACAATAAGATCTCGTGCGTTATTTCAACGAGCTAATTCATTCATTCCAGGGGGCGTCAATAGTCCCGTTCGGGCCTTTCGCTCGGTCGGGGGGGATCCATTGTTTATAAAGCAAGCCAAGGGAATTCTGTTAGAGGATGTGGATGGCAATAAATTTTTAGATTATGTTTTATCTTGGGGGCCCATGATTCTCGGTCATGCCAATTCACAGGTATTAAAGGCCATCAACTGTGCGACAAAACGTGGGACGAGCTATGGAGCCCCCTGCGAAGGAGAGGTGGAATTAACACAGCTTATTGTCAAGACGGTTCCCTCAATTGATCAAATCCGTCTTGTGAATTCTGGGACGGAAGCCGTTATGAGTGCCATTCGTTTGGCCAGGGCTTACACGAAACGTGACTCCATTTTGAAATTCGAGGGCTGCTATCATGGACATGCCGACCATTTGCTTGTAAAGGCCGGATCAGGTGTAGCTACTCTAGGGATACCTGATAGCCCTGGCGTACCAGAATCGTTTGCCCGTCATACATTGACCGCGCCCTATAACGACATTAAAGCTACCGAAAAACTCATTCATAAAAATGCCCAAAAATTAGGAGCAATTATTGTGGAGCCCGTAGCCGGGAATATGGGAGTGGTTCCTCCTAACGATGAATTTTTGGAATGGCTCAGAATGATTACAAAAAAATATGATATCTTGTTGATTTTTGATGAAGTCATCACCGGATTTCGGGTGCATGTAGGCGGAGCACAAGCCCTCTATAAAGTCATTCCGGATCTCACGATTTTGGGAAAAATAATCGGTGGAGGCTTACCAATTGGAGCATATGGAGGAAGAAAGGATATTATGCAAATGATTGCGCCAGCTGGACCGGTGTACCAGGCAGGAACTCTCTCCGGAAATCCAGTTGCAGTAGCTGCTGGGCTAGAGACTATACGACTACTCAAAAGGCCTGGAGTCTATAAGGATTTAGAAAAAAGGTCAAAATTATTGGCCGAAGGCTTAGGGGAAGCAGCTAAAAGGGCAAAGATTTCCTTCTATCAAACTCGGGTTGGTTCCATGTTGGGAGGATTTTTCACCGAAGGACCCGTCACCGATTACGCCGGGGCAAAAAAATCAGACACCGCACGATACGCAAAATTTTTTCATGGCATGCTTAATCACGGAGTATATTTAGCTCCCTCCCAATTTGAAGCCACTTTGCTGTCAACGGCCCACACTAATAGGCATATTCAACAGACGATCACCGCCGCTCAAGAGGTCTTTTCGAAACTGCGCTAACCTCCTTATTGTTTCAAAACTCTGTCTGGGTTGGCGTGTTGTTTTTTATTTATTAAACCAATTCAGTTAACTTCTCATTCCGTAGACAACCAGCGCTTACTCTTGGCTTAGATAGTGGCGGGACGGTTTCCAACTTTTGTCTTTTTGGGAGTCCTTGCAATATCAGTGGGTATTCACCGTTTAATTTTTGCCGGCACTGGTTGTAAGGAGGCATCTACTTGAGGTGGAAAAGGAAATTGCGGGCGTAAATATTAACATGATAGACGGGGCGTCATAGCGTGATCCATTTCCCCAGAATAATCATAAGAGGTTCATTCTTAATTATGGAAGAAGAATTCAAAGAGACCGAAAGTTGCCAGAAGAATTGAGGCGCCGTCATAATAAAGGGTAATGATGAATCGTCCGAGTCATCATAGGGGAAGTCAAAAACAAGGTGGAACCAGCGACAATAAATATTGGATTGGCTCCTCCTTATGTCTTTAAGTCAATTCATAGGCCCGATTTTTGAAATCCGACCCAGGTAATTTTCTTCTGGAGAAAAGGAGGTACCCGATGAGTATGGCGACTCCAACCGAGCGGCTTCATCCTGATGTCCAATCTTTTGTTTCCCATCCACGAAAAATCCTGATCAATGGCCAATGGGTTAATGCCCAGTCAGGAAAGACATTTCCCACATACGATCCTGCCACGGGGGAAGTGTTGGCCCAGGTGGCGGAAGGGGGCAAGGCCGATATTGATTTAGCTGTGCGAGCTGCTAGAAAGGGGTTCGAACAAGGCCCATGGCGAAAGATGACCTCCTCCGATCGCGGTAAACTTATCTGGCGGTTGGCGGACCTTCTGGAGTCGAATCTGGAAGAATTTGCCCAGTTAGAGTCTCTCGATAACGGCAAGCCGTTGACCATTGCGCGGGCGGCCGACGTTCCGTTGGCTGTTGATTTGTTTAGATACATGGCGGGATGGGCGACTAAAATTGAAGGCAATGTCATTCCCATTTCGGTTCCCTATATGCCTGGATCTCAATTTCTGGCCTACACCCTTCGTGAGCCGGTTGGAGTCGTCGGACAAATCATTCCCTGGAATTTTCCTCTGTTAATGGCGGCATGGAAACTTGGTCCGGCATTAGCCGTGGGATGTACTATTGTGATGAAACCAGCTGAACAAACTCCTTTATCGGCGTTGCGGCTGGGAGAGTTGTTCATGGAGGCAGGATTTCCCGAAGGAGTCGTGAACATTGTTCCCGGCTATGGCGAAACCGCAGGTGCGGCCTTAGCTGAACATCCTGATGTGGATAAAATTGCATTCACTGGATCGACCGAAGTCGGCAAACTTATTGTGAATGCTGCAACAGGGAATCTTAAAAAAGTCACATTGGAACTTGGTGGCAAATCACCAAGTGTCGTCTTACCGGATGCTGATCTTGAGACAAGCATTCCCGGTGTTGCCAGTGCCATTTTCTTTAATCATGGACAATGCTGCTGCGCGGGTTCTCGGTTATATGTCGAAAAAAGCATTTTCGATAAAGTGGTAGGGGGAGTGGCCGATCAGGCTAAACAAATTAAAATGGGACCGGGCCTCGATCCTACAACACAAATGGGACCGTTAGTTTCTGATGAACAACAACACCGTGTTCTAGGATATTTGGAGTCGGGATTTGCCGAAGGAGCTCAAGCGGTTGCGGGTGGGAAACGGTCTGGAGACAAAGGTTATTTTGTTGAACCGACCGTATTGGTCAATACCAATTCAACCATGAAGGTCATACAAGAAGAAATTTTTGGCCCTGTGGTTTGTGCTGAACCCTTTACCGATGTAGAAGATGTGATTGCCAAGGCCAATAATAATATCTATGGGTTGGCTGCAGCAGTCTGGACGAAAGATTTGAGTAAGGCTCATCGTGTGGCTGCCCAATTACGGGCGGGAACGGTCTGGATCAACTGCCATAACATTTTTGACGCGGCGCTGCCATTTGGCGGGTACAAACAATCCGGTTGGGGGCGCGAAATGGGACATGAGGCATTAGATCTCTATACGGAAGTCAAATCGATCTGCGCCAAATTATAGTCGTGAAGTTAGGGACTTTTGAAAGCCAATACCGTAAACTAGATAAGTTAGCAATAGATAAATCCTAAAATTGAATTGATACTTCTTTTGGAGTAAAAATTTTAAGAAAATTTTGGAAAGTGAAATTTGAATTAACCCCGAATTTTCCTCATATGTTTGTTTTGTGAGGTAATCGTATGGCCAAACGTTATTTTTTACCATCTGAAGACGAGGGAACTATACCGATGCTTGCTCGACGATGGATACACGGAGAACGGCCGGTTCCTCCATTCCCTAAGACGGTCCAGATTCAAACCATGTCCGGGTGCAATGCCCGTTGTCAATTTTGTCCCAACGGCCATACAACAAACCGACTTTCGATGGGGAGCATGAGTGAGGATCTTTTTCGAAAGATTGTGAATGAAGTAGTCAAACATCCGGTCAGGCGGATTAGCCCGTACCTCATGAATGAACCGTTAGCAGATTCTCGGCTCCCAGACCTTATCCACTACATCACGGAACGAAAGGGAAGAGAAACGAGCACGAGTATAAGCACGAATGCAACGTACTTGACATCGGATATGGGCCAACGTTTGATTGAGAGTGGGCTTGATAGTCTCATGATTAGTTTTCACGGTATTCGGAAGGAGACTTATGAAACCAGTATGGGAAACCTTGATTGGGAAACCCACCTCAATCAGGTCAACGAGTTTATTGAACTCCAGAGACGAAAAAAAGCCAAGAAGCCGGCTGTCACCGTGACCATGGTCCATACCGCAACACTCGACCAGGAACTAGGGGAAATACGCGATTATTGGAATTCTCGCGGTGTGGTTGTCAGAATCCATACTCTGGAAAACCGGTCTCATGCCTGGGTTGATGGTAAGGCCATCAATGTTAAACCGATGAAGCCATATACCAATTGTGACCGGTTGATGGGGCAGGCGTATCTTTTATGGAATGGGGATGTCGTGTTGTGTTGTGTGGATTGGGAGAGGACAACCATTTTGGGCAATGTGACCAACCAATCTGTGGAAAGTGTATGGCGAGGAGAAGCCTATACAGCGTACCGACGCAATTACTTGGCGGGGAACATCGGGGGAACGTTATGTGAAGGATGTAAAGTGCAAGACGAAGGGGATTTTAAATTTAAACCATCATGGTCCATGCAAGGCCTGATAAAAGGAGAACTTTACCCCTATAAACCTCTTCCTCCTCCTTCTACCATGCAAACCAAGAAAAAGTCATTGCCGGTTCGAGTTGGATAAAGGCAATTTCCCCTGATATCCGTATATTCTGACCAGAGGCATTCTGTGCACAGGCTGCAAGATCAATGAATTCTTAATAGATTTTCAGAAAGGAGGAGTTCTTTCTATTCATCATCTTCGTCTTCGGCGTCGATGGCTGCTTGGCGCATCTGCTCTTCCATGGCGTTGTGAATGAGCATTCTGATAAACATAGAAATTACAGAACCTTTTTCCAGCGTTCCACCAGGAGGAATCGCGATTTTTCCCTCTTCCACCATTGTATCCAGCCATTTCTTCTGATCCGGGGTCACATGAACCGGAATTTCCACCAGGGGAATTTTTCCAAATATATCCATGAAGAAAGTCTCCTTTAGTTACATGAATCTGATATATCTCCTATATCTTCTCTAATCCCTTACCTTAGATTTTCATAAAAACAGCGCAGAACACCTCTCGGCTTGCTGGTGGGGGGTTACACTTTCCCTGGAGAATGAAAGCGAAGGATCAATCTACAAATGTTGTCCTCAAGCACCCTCCGATAAGACCACGCGCTCTTCGGCTTTGTCAATGAAAGAATGTTGTATCGTTAGGCTGAGTGTAGTTTTTAACCTTGATCGGCAGGGTCACGATCGAATGACCTGGAGACATTTTTGAGTAGTGATAGGTCTAACGCAGTGGTTGTTGGAGGGTATTGCTTAGAAATTGGGCGCTAGTTGAAATTTGGGAGGGATGTCGGTTCCATGCCGACATGGCTGATAAATTCGGGAAGTTTTGGTTTAGGATAAGCCTAAGACATCCGTCATGGAATAGAGGCCAGGTGGTTTTTCGGCCACCCATTCAGCCGCTCGGAGCGCACCCTGGGCAAAGGTATCGCGAGTATGGGCTCGGTGGGTGATTTCAATACGTTCTCCTGGTCCCCCAAATAAAATAGTATGATCGCCAACAATATCTCCGGCGCGGATGGTTTGCATGCCAATTTCACGAGTCTTCCGTTCGCCGGTCATACCATGTCGTGTATAGACGCCCACTTCTTGTAAATCCCATTCCATTCCTTCTGCTAGAGCCTCAGCCAGTTTCAGGGCGGTTCCGCTGGGGGCATCCTTTTTCCTATTGTGATGGGCTTCGATCACTTCGATGTTGTATTGATCTCCTAAAGACCTGGCGATTTTCCCGATTGTGCTGAGGAGCACATTGATTCCTACACTCATGTTTGGAGAAAACACACAGGGGATTTTGAGAGCGAATGTTTTGAGTTGGGCCAGTTCTTGATCAGAGAAGCCGGTAGTTCCAATGACCATGGCCTTGGTAGATTTGACGACATACTGGATGTTAGCCAGACAGGATGAAGGGGCCGTGAAGTCGACCACCACATCACTCTGAGAGAGGAGGGGGTGGAGATCGTCGGTGATCGGAATGTTCACTTGTCCGATTTGGGCGACTTCGCCAGCGTCTTTTCCAATAGCGGGGTGCCCTTTTACTTCGACTGCACCGGAAAGTTGTAGTCCAGGGGTGTCCTGGGTCAAGGCGACTAATCGCATGCCCATTCGGCCGGCCGCGCCGGTAATGATTGTTCGAATCATGCGTTTTCTTTCCTCAGAGCACTCCGGCTTGTTGTAAGGCTTCTTGGAGTGTTGGTCGAAATTCCGCAGCAAGTGGGGTAAGCGGCAGTCGAACTTCTTCTGACATTTTTCCCATCATGGCCAGAGCCGCTTTCACGGGAATGGGATTAGTCTCCAAAAATAATGCCCCAAATAAGGGAGAAAGTTTGTAGTGAAGAAACCTGGCTGTTTCGTAGTCACCTTTTAGTGCAGCGTTCACCATGTTGGCCATATCGGTCGGGGCAACGTTTGCAGTAACCGTGATAACACCTTTCCCGCCGAGGGCGATCATAGGGAGCGTCAAGGGATCATCGCCTGAGAGCAAAAGAAAGCCAGGTCGGGATTGTTGTATAATTTCGGACACCTGTTGGAGAGATCCACTGCCTTCCTTGATGCCAATAATATTCTGGATCTCCGACAGACGGCTCACCGTGGTCGGCAACATGTTGATGCTGGTCCTTCCCGGAATATTGTAGAGGATCTGGGGTAAATCGACAGCTTTGGCGATGGCGGCAAAATGACGATAGAGCCCTTCCTGTGGGGGTTTATTGTAATACGGCGTGATGAGCAATGCCGCATCGGCACCGACGGCTTTGGCATGTTTTGTAAAAGTAATCGCTTCATCGGTAGAGTTCGAACCTGTTCCGGCAATCACAGGAACCCGTTTATTCACCACCTCGACGGTAACTGATACGACCCGTTCATGCTCATCTGGGGTCAAAGTGGCTGATTCGCCCGTTGTTCCACAAGGCACAATGCCATGGGTCCCTGAAGCAATTTGGGATTCGATGAGGTCAGCCATGGCCTTTTCATCAAATTTTCCCTTCGAAAATGGGGTGACAATAGCAACTAACGAACCGCTGAACATCGGTATGGCCTCAATATCTGTTGTGGTGAATTTGATATGGTGTTTCTATTTTAAAGCAAGAAAAGTCTTGGCGAATCAACACAAGATAGGGGCGAAAGATTAATTTGAGAAAGCCTCTTAAATAGATTCACCTCGAATCAGGTCTTCGTAGCTTTCTCGTTTTCGAATGACCGTGATGGCCTTTTCTTGCACGAGGACCTCTGGGACGCGTGGCCGAGAATTATAGTTTGAGGCCATCGTGAATCCATACGCTCCCGCACTCATGACTGCGAGGAGATCACCTGGGTCACATTGGGGCATTTTTCGGTCTTTTGCCAAAAAATCTCCTGATTCACAAATGGGTCCAACCACATCAACGATATTGATTGCGGAAGACTCTTTCTTCTTCACCGGCTGAATGTCATGGTGGGCCTCATATAAGCTTGGTCGTAATAGATCATTCATCGCAGCATCCACAATGACGAAATGCTTGTTTGCTCCTTCTTTATTATACAGCACTTTGGTCACCAATATCCCTGCGTTTCCTACAATGGACCGGCCGGGTTCCATAATGATTTTGCAAGAGACGGATTGGAGCAACGGGGAAATGGCTTCAGCCAGTTGTTTGGGATGTGGAGGGGTTTCATCTGAGTAGGTAATGCCTAGTCCCCCGCCTATATTGAGATATTGAATATGCATGCCTTTAGCTTGGAGCGTCTGAATTAAGCCGATAGCTTTTTTCAGGGCGTCCACAAACGGGGTAACCTGGGTTAATTGGGAACCAATGTGTGAGTGAACGCCTACCACTTGAATGTGAGGAAGGTTTCCTGCTGCATCAAATTCTTCAAGAGCCCGGTCTGCTCCAATGCCAAATTTGCTTTTTTTCAATCCGGTAGAAATGTACGGATGGGTTTGGGGATCAATGTCAGGGTTGATGCGCAATGCCACTTTGGCCCGCACGTTCATGGAGCCAGCGACCTCATTGATCTGATGGAGTTCTTCAGGAGACTCAACATTGAACATCAGAATATCCGATTCCAATGCATATTGAATTTCTTCCTTGGATTTGCCGACCCCGGCAAAGACGATTTTGTTGGGTGCTATTCCTGCTGCTAATGCACGAAAGAGTTCTCCCCCAGACACGATATCTGCGCCACTCCCTTCCTTGGCGAGGAGACGTAATACCGTCAGGTTCGAATTCGATTTCATGGCAAAGGCCACGATATGCGGAATGGCATTGAAGGCCTGATCAAAAGCATGAAAATGCCGAATCAATGTCCGGTGGCTATAAATGTAACAGGGAGTGCCCACCTGTTCCGTAATGTGGCGAATTGGGACTTCTTCACAAAACAATTCGTCCCCTTTGTAGTGAAAATCATGCATGCTGGATATCCTCATCAAATAAGTCAAAATTTTCAAGAGCGATTTCCGAAACGATGGATTGAAAGGCTTCTTTCAAGTTTCGATACCGTAATTTCGTGTTGGGGGCGATGCCTCGGAGAATTTCCCCATCAAATAAGGTGTAAATAGCTTTCGGAGTCGCATGTTTTATATGCTCAAAGTTGACCACGATATCCATTTTGGCCTCACGTCCAGCTTGTGTAATCTTTTTCAATAGCTCTTTGGCATTCAGGTGGTCCAATGTTCCCTCCAGATCAATAAACAAGGCCACAAAGGCATCATGACGACGAGCTTTCATTTTCAAACAGAGTTCCTGTTGTTTGGCACTAGGAGATGGTTGGGGGTGAAGAGCATTAGGAACGAGTTGCTGCGTTTCGAATGTCGGAAGGTTGGTTTGCAGGTTTTTTAAGACTTTTGCCAAGGGAGAAAGAGTGCCTTTTGGCGTGGTGCGATATATCAATTTTCGAAATTCCCAATTCATTTCAAGCCGGGGAATCAGCCGCTGGCTCGTATGCCCCATGCGATTCCAGATGCAGGGCCAGGAATAAAACTGGTGGTTGGACCAAAAAAACCCTTCCTGTAATTGCTCAGCTGTCATGCGCTTGGGTGTATAAACCACATGTTTCCCGTCGTACTTCGACCAGTCCTGGTCAATGATGCGGCCTTCCCGCTTGAACCGTTCAAACAAGCTAGTCCCCGGAAGTGGAGTCAACACATTAAAGTAGGCCAATTCGACCTTGTTTCGTGTTAAAAATTCTAGGGCGGTCTCGAATACTGATTCGTCATCATTATCAAATCCAAACACGAGACCAGGATTCACCATGATGCCATGGTCATGAAACATTTTAATTTGGTTTTCAAATTTTTGTACCTGGTTGAATCCTTTGTTGGTTTCATCGAGCGAATCATCCGACAACGATTCCATCCCCACAAAAACCGATACACAACCGCTATCGGCAGCCAATCGTACCATTTCAGGATCATCGCCAAGAAAGAGAGTGGATTGACAGCCCCATTTAATGTTAAGAGATTTCAGAGCCTGCCATAACTCACGGCAGTAGGCACGATGACTATTATGCAGGTCATCAACAAAAGCAACAATCGAACCTTCTTCCAGACCTACCCAAATTTTCAGGGAGGTTGTTAAGGCCTGCAAAAGTGATCCGCGAGTCATTCGTTCAATAATGTCCGAACGCAACCATTCTTTGGCTCGTTTCAGTTCTTCAATGACTTCGGGAACGGGTCGGCGTCGAGTGGTTTTTCCATTAAATGGCGAAACGCTACAAAACTCACAATCAAAGTGACACCCTCGCGTTGTGAAGGTGCAGAGTCTGGTCATATAGGAATCAGGGCTAAGCAATTCAATACGCGGGGGTTTATAGTGACTCAAAGTTGGAAATTGGTCCATTCGATAGATTCGTCTCAAGGTCCCGGCTTCGATGTCGGTGATAACTTGAGGCCAAAGGTCTTCGGCTTCCCCACAGACAACGGCATCGCAATGACGAAGGGCTTCCTCTGGGCAATAGGTGGGGTGCACACCTCCCAAAATGACCGGTATCTCACGGCGACGAAATTCATTGGCAATTTCATAGGCTCTCGGGGCATAACACGTCATAATGGATATTCCAACCACATCACAGGAAGTCTCAAAATCGATATCCCTAACGGCTTCGTCAACGATTTCGACGTCCCATGATGTGGGAGTATAGGCGGCAATCGCTGGCAGGCTGAGCTTCGGAAACCAGATCGACCGGCGCTCGCTGGCCGTCATACGATAGGGATTATTTCGGGGATAGGGATCAAGCAGCAGAAGTTTGGGACGAATCTTACCGTGAGGGAGAGAGGTATTCATTCTTTAATCCTCCACAAACAGTTTGATAGGCTGTGGAAGGCCCCATTGTACCCCGTGAGATTCTCCATGGACAAATCCGTGTGTATTAGCGCGTATCGATAGGGTACATGGTGGGTAATTCCACTGTCTCTTCCAGCGGTACATTCAAGGGGTCCTGATCAATGCCTCCCTCTGTTCTGGCCTGCTCTTGCTCTTGCTTGAGTCTCTTGGCTTCAATGCCAACTTTTTCTGGTGGAATGGGAGGGCCCACAGCTCCACAGCTTAATGAGGAGAAGAGGGCCGCCAGCAAAAAAAAAGTGAGGAAAACCCTGGAAGGAATTTTAAAAATACGCCTCATGCCGTTCACTGTTTTTTTATCGAGCGTTTCATTCCGGTCTGTAATGATTTCTTCCAACCATTGATTTGTTTTATAACTTGGGCCATAGCGGTACCACCTATAATGTTTTTACTATTAATTGCAGCTTCGGGAGTTAAAACGTGCAATGCCTTGGCATCAAAGGACGATGAGGCATTCAGTAAATCCTGTTGCGTGAGTTGTCCCAAATTCTTCCCTTTAGTTAAACACTCCCGTACCAGGCTTCCCACCACGTGGTGAGATTCACGGAAAGGCATCCCCTTTTTTACCAAATAGTCCGCTAATTCCGTGGCCAACAGAAAACCCTCGGACACGGCTTCTTTCATAGGCTCCGGTCGTATTGTCAGTTGAGCCAGGAGTTCTGCGTAGATTTTAACGGATGTCGTCACGGTATCCAATGTATCAAACAATGGTTCTTTGTCTTCCTGAAGATCTCGATTGTAACTGAGCGGCAATCCTTTTAAGGTGGTCAGAAGGCTGAACAAATGTCCATATACCCGACCAGTTTTTCCACGGATCAGTTCAGGGACGTCCGGATTTTTTTTCTGCGGCATCATGCTGCTACCCGTACAAAATCCGTCGGGAAGCTCAGTAAAGTGGAATTCTTGGGAGGACCATAAAATCAGTTCCTCACTTAAACGAGAGAGGTGCATCATTACGATGGCGCAAGCGCTGAGTACCTCAATGACGTAATCTCGATCCGAAACGGCATCTAGGCTATTCTGAGTCACGCGAGGGAAATGAAGTAGGGAAGCCGTATAGTGGCGGTCAATCGGGTAATTGTTTCCAGCTAATGCCCCGGAGCCTAGCGGCATGACGTTAATTCGAACCAAGGCATCCTGGAGACGCCCTTTGTCCCGCTCCACCATTTCAACATAGGCCAGGGCATGATGTGAAAAGAGAACGGGCTGGGCCCTCTGTAAATGTGTATAACCCGGCATCACCACGCCCATATAGCGCTCTGCGAGCGTTACGAGAGATTGTTGAAGCCGGTTGAGATCCATCCGCAGGTGCTGCAGAGTGTCACGGAGATAGAGTCGAAGGTCCAGAGTGACTTGATCATTCCGACTTCGGCCGGTGTGGAGTTTCCCGCCAACTGGCCCAATAAGCTCAGTCAGGCGCCGTTCAATACTCATATGCACATCTTCATCTTCGGACTTCCATTGATGGCGGCCGGCGCGAATGTCCTCCCGAATGGTCAGGAGTCCTCGAAGAATGGTTTGGCATTCTCGCTGCGGCAAGACCTTAGCCCGTTGTAACGTTTTGCAGTGGGCGATGCTGCCTTCAATGTCGTATTCATACAGGCGACGATCAACGTTGATCGAGGCGGTGAACGTTTCCACTAGTTGATGTGTTTGACCTTGAAATCGCCCTCCCCAGAGTTTTTGATCCCCGGGTTTTTGTGGCGGCTTTGGTTGAAGAGATGCTGAAGAACGGGATCGGGTGTTGAGGGAGGTTGCGCTGGCACGTTTCTTCATGAAGGCTATCTTCCTAACCATTGAAGCAAAATAGCTTTTTGGATGTGGAGGCGGTTTTCGGCTTGATCCAGAACGACTGATTGTGGGCCGTCCAGCACGTCTTCGGTTATTTCCTCTCCCCGATGGGCAGGCAGGCAATGCATGAGGAGAGCATTGGGTTTTGCCTGCTGCATGAGTCTCCCGTTGACTTGATAAGGCGCCAGAGCTTCCATGCGTGGTTCCTGCTGGTGTTCCTGGCCCATGCTGATCCACACATCTGTATAAATCACATCAGCGTCCGTTGCGGCAATGTTAGGATCATGGGTGATTTCAATTCTGGCACCTGTTTGTTGGCTTTCCTCCTGAGCTGCTGCGACGATACGGGGATCAGGTTCATAGCCTTGTGGGCATCCTACGATCACGTGCATGCCGACCTTGGCCCCGATCTCGATCAGGGAGTGTGTGATATTATTTCCGTCTCCAATGTATGCCAGCTTTAAGCCATTCGCGTGACCCCTGTGTTCGACAATGGTCAAAAGATCAGCTAATGCCTGGCAGGGGTGACAATCGTCCGTTAACCCATTGATGACAGGAATTGAGGTATGTCGGGCCCATTCTTCTAGGGAGGCTTGGTTGAATGTTCTTACGACGAGTCCATCCAAGTATCGCGTTAGGACTTTTGCCGTATCGGCTAGACTTTCTCCACGGCTCAATTGGATTTTTTCGGACGCTAGAAAAATGGCTTGTCCGCCAAGTTGATTCATCCCGGCTTCGAAGGAAACCCTGGTCCGCGTAGAGGGTTTTTCAAAAATAAGACCCAACGTTTTGCCCTTCAACGGAAAGGTGGTGCGCCCCTGTCTTCGGGCAGCCTTCATCTTTTGAGCAAGGGTAATCAAATGGGGAATCGTATCTCTGGGAATATCGGCCACCGTCAGCAAGTCCTTGGGAAGGGCCGTCCTCTTCTTGCGCTGTGCGAAAGGAGTGGATTTTCGGGTACGAGAAGACTGCCTTGGTGACGACATGATTTGATTTATCGATGCTTGGAAAGAACGTCAGAGAGGACGGACAGAAGCCGATCAATCTGTCCGTTACTGATGATTAAGGGAGGCACAAATCGGAGAACCTTTCCCATCGTGCAGTTGATTAGGACCCGTCGGTCAAGGCATTCCAGGACGAGAGGTTTTCCGTCAATGGTTAATTCTAAACCCTGGAGGAGGCCCATGCCACGGGCCTCATGAATCAAGGAGAATTGCTCTTTTAGGGAGCCAAGGCCTTTGGCTAAATAGCGACCGGCAACCAGCCCTTGTTCAAGTTTTCCGCCTTCAATGAGGAGTTCTAAGACTTTTAAGGCTACCGCGCAGGCTAAAGGGTTGCCTCCGAACGTGGAGGCGTGAGTGCCTGGTTCAAATGCCGCTGCGACCTTGTCGGT
>JAGQKG010000077.1 GCA_020430245.1 Nitrospira sp. | reverse complement strand
AGACCTCTGAATTCTCGAAACCCGTTCCGGTCTCTTTGGGAGATCGGAGTTATCAAGTCCTTATTCAACCCCATATTTTGCCTCAAATAGGTCGTGTGCTTCAGGATGCTGGATTATCAGGGCGAGTTGCCATTGTGACCAATCCAGTCGTCAATGAAATCTACGGGCGGGTAGTTTTCCGTGCCTTAAAGGTATGTGGATTTTCTCCATTTCTTGTGGTGATACCCGATGGAGAAAAGGCCAAGTCCATGTATTGGTTGTCAAAAATACTGGATGAACTGGTCACGCAACGACTTGAACGCCAGGAAGTGGTCTTGGCGTTAGGTGGAGGGGTTGTGGGAGATGTGGCGGGGTTTGCCGCCTCTGTTTATCTACGCGGTGTTACATTTGTCCAAATGCCGACGACATTGGTGGCTCAAGTAGATTCCAGCGTGGGTGGAAAAACAGGGGTCAATCATCCGATAGGGAAAAATTTGATCGGGGCGTTTTATCAGCCACGAGTCGTGGTTATTGATCCACAGACATTGCAATCTCTTCCAAAGCGTGAATGGGTAGCAGGGTTAGCGGAGGTAATTAAGTACGGGATGATTGCGGATCCGAAATTCTTTGAATATTTAGAGCAACACGTTGATGAGTTACGAGATCAAGCAGAGGATGTCATTCCGACCGTCATCCGACGGTGTTGTGAAATTAAAGCTGAAGTCGTGGGTGGAGATGAACGGGAATCGGGGCGCAGACGCATTTTGAATTACGGCCACACGGTAGGTCATGCGCTGGAAACATGGGGTCGTTATAAAACATGGATTCATGGAGAAGCGGTAGGAATTGGCATGGTGCAGGAGGCCGCAATGGCGCAATTTTTAGGGATGTGTACGAAGGAGCTGGTTGAGCGGCAACGTGATTTGATTCAGGATGTTGGGTTGCCCGTTGCCATGCCTTCCATGACTTTTATGGATCTCTGGGGGGCCATGCAACATGACAAAAAGGTCGTGAAGGGTCAAATCAATTGCGTGGTACCCACCACAATCGGGAAGGTCGAGGTCGTTCCCCTGGATCGACATCGTATTCGTCAATGGTTTATTGCCAATCAATCCTCTCGTGTGAAACGATTGGAGCCTGTTCCACGGGCAGGAAGCCGTCCACGTTTATTCAAGAAAAAATAACATGGCTCCGATCCGTTCTTCGACGATAGAAGACCTCAAGCACCTTGTTCGGGAGCGAACCCGTGAAGTGCAGATTCTTCACCGAATCAGCGAATCCATTAGTAGTACTTTGGAGCTGGAAACGGTATTAAAGCAAATCGTAGAGGTGGTTGTGGAAGTGACGAAGGGAGATGCCTGTCTGTTGTATTTGATCTCTGAAACAACAGATGAGCTTATTTTGCGTGCATCAAAAAATCCTCATCCCCGTCTCATTGGGCGGATATCTATCGGTTTGGGAGAAGGGATTACCGGGTGGGTGGCACGAGAAAAAATTCCCGTGGTGATTCCTCGCAATGCAAGTGATGACGCCAGATTTAAGTTTTTTCATCGTCTGCCGGAAGATCGCTATCAAGCGTTCGTGTCAGTTCCCATTACGAGTAAGGGAAAAACGGTCGGGGTCATCAATGTTCAGCATAAGCGGTCAAAGCGGTATGCTGAAGAAACGCTAGCGCTCTTACTGACCATCGCTAATCAAGTCGGCGGAGCCATTGCCAATGCCAGATTGTACGATGAGATGCGGCAAAAAGCGCGTCGCCTGGAAACCCTTTCCCAAGTGTCGGAAACGGTGGCTTCGAATCGACTGATAGATGATGTGCTGCAATTAATTGTGACCATGACGGCTCAACTAATGAATTCAAAGATTTGTTCCATCATGCTTGTCGACCAGGCTTCGGGAGAACTTCGTATTGCGGCCACTCAAAGCCTGAGCGATGCGTACAGGCGGAAACCACCATTGAAGGTTGGGCAGAGCATGAGTGGCCGGGCTGTGCAGGATCAGCATCCGGTGTATGTCTCAGATGTGAAGACAGAAGACGGATATTTTTATCGGGATTTGGCCAAACAGGAAGGCCTGCACTCTCTATTGTCCATTCCCATGCTCATGAAAGAAAATCCCATTGGGGTGATTAATGTATACACTTCCAGCTATCATGCGTTTTCAGATGAAGAGGTTACCACGCTTCAGGCCATTGCCAATCAATCTGCTGTCGCCATTGAGCACACTCGGCTTATGGAAAAGTCGTTTGAGATGCAAGAGGCTCTAGAAGTGCGGAAATTGGTAGAGCGTGCGAAAGGGTTTTTAATGGCGTCTAGGGGATTGTCAGAGCCTGAAGCGTTTCGTCTTATGCAACGACAAAGCATGAATCTTCGAAAATCCATGAGAGAAATTGCGGATGCAATTATTTTAGCGGAGGAACTTCAACGGGTGACTCAATAGGCATCCCTGCGGCAATTCATTATGGAAATTGGCAATTAAGGAGAGGTTCTTTGAACGGCTTCTTCATTTTGTATAATATTCTGAAGGTCGACAACGACGTCTTTCCGTATATGTTAGCTCAAAGGACAATGGCGTCCTCGGTTCCGCTGGGACAGAGGACGTTTTTTTTATCATGATGCTACGATTGGCGATGGTGCAGATGAATGCGGTGGTTGGGGATCTTGAGGGGAATACCCGCACCATTTGCGGATGGATTCGTGACGCCAGGAAAGCCAAAGCGGATGTGGTGGTTTTCCCGGAGTTGGCCGTGTGTGGGTACCCTCCCGAAGATCTTCTTCTCATGCCGAAGTTCCTGTTCGATATTAGTCGAATGCGAGACCGCATTGCCAAAGTCACGACGGGAATTATGGCCGTAGTGGGAAGCGTGATTGAATCTGAGCATCCTGGTCGCCATCCCATCAGAAGTCACGGGCAGGATCGAAGGAAGCCTTTGAATGCGGCGTGGGTCTTGGTCAATGGTCAGGTGAAAAGATCATATGCCAAATGTAAGCTCCCCAATTATGGAGTATTTGATGAAGAACGGTATTTTCAACCGGGACGAACCAGTCCGGTCTACTGCCTGGGCTCGTTACGAATTGGAATCAATATTTGTGAAGATATATGGTTTGCTGATGGTCCGGCCAGTCGGCAAGCAGCATATGGCGGTGCTCATCTGGTTCTCAACATTAATGCCTCCCCTTATCACGTCGGGAAAACTAAAAATCGTGAACGCATGTTAAGGGTTCGGGCAAAAACTAATAATGTAATGGTCAGTTATACCAATATGGTCGGAGGCCAGGATGAATTGGTCTTTGATGGAAATAGTCTCGTCATGGATTCTACCGGTCTGGTCCTTGCGCGAGCAAAAGCCTTTAAAGAAGATCTCCTGCTTACCGACCTCCAGATTCCGTCAACACGAAAGGCAAAATCGAAGGGGCTTGAACATGCATCTGGAATTGGGGACGATGATGTTCGGGTTCCGATGATCCGCGTGGGGTGGACACCGACGTGGCCGAAGCCTGGAGCTTCAGGTGTCATAAGGCTCACACCGGAAATCGGGGAATTAGAGGAAATATACCGGGCACTCGTGCTAGGCGTGCAGGATTATGTCAGGAAGAATGCCTTCTCAAAGGTTCTTGTCGGTATCAGCGGAGGGATTGATTCGGCTTTGACGGCATTGATTGCCCGAGATGCCTTAGGTGCGTCCAAGGTGATGGGTGTAATGATGCCATCTCCCTATACCTCTAGAGAAAGTCGTGAGGATGCTCGACAGCTAGGAAAAAAATTAGGAATCGACATGCGGAATCTATCGATAACGAGGGTGTTCAAGGTTTTGCTTCGGGTGTTGGGCAAGTCCTTTCAGGGCTATCAGGCTGATACGACGGAAGAAAACCTGCAAGCCCGCATCCGCGGAATACTTCTGATGGCTCTTTCCAATAAGTTCGGGTGTTTAGTGCTGACCACGGGAAACAAAAGCGAAATGAGTGTGGGCTATACCACGCTATACGGGGATATGGCCGGTGGATTTGCCGTTATTAAAGACATTCCTAAAACGAAGGTGTATCAGCTTTCTCGATGGCGAAGTGAGTATAGGGGCTCTGACTTTGATCGAATGATTATTCCTGAAAGAATTCAGCTTCGTGCCCCTTCTGCTGAGTTGAGGTCCAATCAGACGGATCAGGATACTCTCCCTCCCTATCCGGTGTTAGATGCAATCTTACAAGCCTATGTTGAGGACAATGAGTCAATGGGTAGGATCGTGAAGATGGGTTTTGATTCTCATGATGTTCGAACGGTTATGGGGATGGTGGATCGGAGCGAATACAAGCGTCGACAAGCGCCAGTGGGCATTAAAATTACCTCAAGAGCATTAGGAAAAGATCGGCGCATGCCGATTACGAACCGATATGTTTCGGGATCTTAACTTGAATGTGTGACATGGTCCTTATTGGCGGGATTTGCCCTTGATGCGTGAAAAGATCTCTTGGTCTCCTTCCGGATTGACAGCACACAAGAACTCCCCTCTGGGGCTTCACGTTCTCCAGTCGCAACGGGAAGCTCTTCGACAACGATTAACTGAAGGGGCGACCGGCAGTGAGATCACTCAGACTTTTTCGGATTTCGTGGACGCGTTACTGATCGCGCGGTTTCGAGAGGTCATTCAGCAAGGCAATGCCGGTGTGCGAGCTGAATGGCAGCGGTGTTGTTTGGTGGCCATGGGGGGGTATGGGCGGCGGGAGCTAGCTCCATATTCCGATATCGATGTCATGATTCTCACCCAGGGCAATCAAAGGGAAGTTGCTCAGGCACTTTCTACCGGAGTCTTTCACCGGCTTTGGGATCTTGGGTTTCAAGTTGGGCATAGTGTGCGGTCCCTGGCAGAATGTTTGACGATTGCAGAGGCCGATCTGGCTGCCTGTACCTCACTGATGGAATCACGATTTCTTATTGGTAGTGCTTCAGTGTTTCAGCAATTTCAACGAAAATTCGAACGTCGGATCATTAAGAAACGGGCGCAACGTTTTGTTCTGGATAAAATCCAAGAGCGCGAGAGAGAATATGGAAAATTTGGTGAGACTGTCTTTATGCTCGAACCGAATATTAAAAAAAGTAAAGGTGGGCTTCGGGATCTGCATTTGCTGCAATGGGTTGGCCAGGCTCGATATGGGGCGGGGACGATTCAAGAACTCTCGAATCGGGGAATAATTGCTATTCAGGATTATCAGGTTCTGCAAGAAGCACAGGAATTTCTTTGGCGAGTTCGGTGTTTTTTACACTTTGAAGCGGGGCGGGCTCAAGATATTCTCACGTTCGACGATCAGGTTCGGCTCTCTGCATTGTGGGGCTTTGAGGATCATCCTCATTTGTTGGCCGTTGAGCAATTTATGCAAGTGTATTTCCGTCATACGACCGGGTTGTTTGACCGTGGGCGGCGGTTTCTTGAGCAAGCTAGGGAGGGATCCTGGTTGGACCGGGTTCGCCAATGGTGGCCTCCTCCATTAATTGAGGGGCACTTCCGTATTCTGGAAAATCGGCTGACAATTCAGACGAATAAACTACTTGAGGTGATGGAGAGCCCCATGTTGCTCCTGAGGTTATTTGTGATCTCTCATCGTCAAGCAGTCTCCATCGATTCGCGCATTCTCAATGAATTGTCTCAGCACATGGGAACCTTATCCAATGAGCGGTTTCATACCAAGCCGGTGAGTGGGCTTTTTCGACACATTCTGTCAAGACCTGGTCGGATTGCTCAATGTCTTGAGGCCATGCATCAGGCTAGTCTACTGGAAAAACTCGTGCCGGCTTTCTCCCGAGTACGTGGCCTCATGCAGTTCAATCAATATCATAAATACACGGTCGATGAGCACAGTCTGATCGCAGTGAGGGAAGCGGAGCGGCTTCAAAATCATCCAGGGATCATTGGAGAGGTCTACCGAAACATCGCTGATAAAGATATTTTGCATCTGGCACTGTTGCTGCATGATTTAGGCAAAGGGCGTCCTGGGGATCATAGTGAAGTCGGTCAGGAGATTGCCCACTTAACGGCTGATCGGTTGGATTTATCTGAGAAGGAACGGCAGGCTCTCGCCTTCCTGGTTCGCCATCACTTGCAGATGTCTCATACGGCTTTTCGTCGAGACCTCAACGATCCCAAAACAATTGTCACATTTGCCCGATTGGTGAAAACTGTCGGGATGCTTCAAAAGCTGTTCATTCTGACTATTGCAGATATATCAGCGGTGGGACCCGAGGTGATGACGAAATGGAAAGAGTCCTTGTTAGGCGAACTGTATTCCCTGACTTACGCAGAACTCGCTGGGGATACAGGTCCATCTTATTCCGGTGATGGGAGTAAGGCTGTTTCGCCAGAAGCTCGAGACAAACTTATCAAGATTTTAAGGGCATATCGAAGCGAAGGACATTTTCCTGAGCCAGACTGGTCGGAATGGGTGAATGCCAAACTTCAACCACTTCCCAGCCGGTATGTTCAGTCGACATCGGTTGACCAAATGGCGGCGTATCTTTTAGCGATTCGTTCTCTACCTATAAAGCCGACTCATGTGGAGGCCAGATTCAATCAGGCATTAGGTGTTTCGGAGTATGTGCTGATCACCCGGGAACAGACCAAACCAGGTATTTTTATGCAAGTGGCCGGAGTGTTAGCCGCCATGGGACTGCAGGTATTGGAAGCGCAAATTATGACACTCAAGGATGGCACGGTATGGGATGTGTTCTCGGTCCATGATTCCGACTATGAAGGGCCGCCATCTGCCGGGCGCCTGGAGGAGGTGGCGAAGGAAATTCAAGAGGTCGTAGAGGGAAGGCAATCAGTTCACCAAATGGTTGAACGACGACGGCGCATGGCCTTTGGTCGTCCTTTTCCTACTGGCCGGCATCCCACGGAAGTCCATATTGATCATGGGGTCTCCGATGCCTTTACGGTGATTGACGTCTTTGCCGATGACAAGCAGGGGTTGCTCTTTGTGATCGCCAAAACGCTGGTTCAATTGGGTCTTTCAATTCATATGGCCAGAATCGGGACCAGGTTAGATCAGGTGGCCGATGTCTTTTATGTGACCAATTCTCAGGGAGAAAAAATTCTGTCCGGTGAAGACTGTGAGCAAATTCAACATACTCTTCATGCCGCGGTTGATCAATTTCTGGATGAATAATTGACTTGCGAATATGCATCATTTGCCGGCGTGGTGAGTTACAGAAGGGCATTTGGCATAGATTAGGGTTTTTCAGCTAAAAACCAGCCTTTGGCCATTAAGCATTGTCCCACGGCATCTTCAGAAAGTTTAAAGACACGGGAGAGGGTTTCAGAAATTCCCTGATCGTCAGGGTTGGATATTAATGATTGGCGGCATTGCCTGACATCCTCCTCAAATTCACCTGGTTGAGCATCAGATTTAGCCCAAAACAGTTGAGATGTGCATCCAATGGAAAGGAGGATGAATCCAGAAAGTATTTCTTTACGGGAGAGGAAGTATGCGAAAAAATTAGTCATGGTGACCAGCATAGCAGATAGGTCATTGTGGGAAAAGAAGCTGTCTCGTTCAAGAGATAACAGCAGCGGGAAGCCCTTGGCTTTAATCATGATTGGTGGTTATTCCACGAGGATTTTCTGGGCGATATGAGGAAAAGATGAGAATGGTTGTGTTTAGGTATTGGCTCATTCCGTATGGGTGCTCGGGTTCTGTCGAGGCTCAGTGGTTGAGATGGACTCACCGTTTATGAAGCATAACCCATTTTCGTTCAATAGAGCATTAAAGGGTCTGGTGGACGGAGTGGGCGTGCCGATGGCTTCTAATTTTGGCGAATTCCCTTATGGCGGCTAGTGCCTGGGAGGTGATTGCAGATCCGCAATGCGTACAACACCAAAAGGCTCCGGTTGGTGCAAGTGTACTGTTCTGGCATTCAGGACAGCGTTGAAATGACATAGGTGATTCCTTTCTTAAAGTGAATCGTGTTAAAAACCAGCTTTAAAGAAAGTAGGGGACCCAGGAGTGCGGATGGGCCCCCCACTAGCTTGGAGAGGGGAAGAACTCTCTCCGGGATAGGTGGACAGTTTGATTAGCGGAGATCTCCAGCTCCATGAATATTGATGTCGTATCAAATCAAACATCTTTGGGTGGTTTTGGTGTCTTTTTGTTCTCATCCATGATCATCCACAAGGTTAGGAGCGGATCACGAAACGACCTCTGAATCCTGGAGAAAGGGTTGAAGATTGAAAAGTGACGGAGAGGATTTGGATTGGGGCGTTGAGAAAATCATTCTCCCCGTGTTGGTTTGCATGAATCGGGTAACTACCACCTCAATAGCTTGACCGACCAGACTGGCCCCGTGGTCGACGACGACCATTGTACCATCATCAAGATGGGCAATCCCCTGCTCATGACCCTGGCCCTCCTTGTGAATGTAGACACGTATGGTTTCTCCAGGCAAAACTAAGGGGCGTAATTCGTAGGTTAATTTGTTCACGTTGAGGGAGGGTACGCCTTGAAGCGCTGCGACTTTTGCCAGGTTCCAATCATTGGTCACGATCTTGGCATCACGGTTTTTGGCTATGGCAATAAGTTGATGGTCAACTGCTGATGTGTCGGATTCCCAATCCTCAGTTATCACTATGTCCATAGTTGGAAGCTGTTGTAGTTGGGATAAAATATCCAGGCCGCGCTTGCCCTTGGTTCGTTTAGAGGGGTGCGCAGAGTCGGCTAACATCTGGAGTTCATGCAAAATACATTTGGGAACTATGAAAGGACCTTCCAAAAAGCCCGTGGTGCAGAGTGGCAGTATGCGGCCATCGATAATGGCGCTAGAGTCCAGCAATTTTTGAACGGTGTTTGATGGCTTTCCGGAAGTGTGGGGAGTGGAATCTTTTGGAAATTCCGTGATTGAGGTCGGCAATAATGTATTGGAAATGTGAATGCCAACCATTAGGCCGATGTAGGGACAAAGAAGAAAGACAGGCAGCGTGATCCACGGGGAAAGGAACGATGTCTGGAGGAGACCCGTCTCCATTCCCATGATCAATAAAAAACCGATCCCCGCTAGGGCGACGATAAGGCCAAGGCTGCCTCCAATTAAGGAAGAGCGGTGGCATGCTGTGAGTTGCCGTTCTATCCAGAGGGCCAGGCAGCCGATTGCCAAGCCGGTGACTCCTGACAGAACAATGCCTGGAATGGCATTCGTCCATTGAGAGGGAACATGTTCATAACCAGCATACATTCCCAACATTAGACACAACATGAGATACAGCCATTGGTGAACAGAAAGTAATGGTGTTCTTGAAACAGGAGATAATGCGGAGGTTTGCGCAATCATCATAGAGTTTCCCCTTCAAAGTTTACTGCAAAATTGGCCTTATGGTGGGAGATTCAGCCGGTTGGGGCCTCAAATGATGAGCAGTGGGGCAGAAAATGTTCGAATGTGAGTCTGGACTTGAGATCAGCATGTGTCGATCTCTGACAGAAATCACTTTCTGCAACCTCAAGCACTGTGGTGAGACCTCGGAGGTTCAGATCATGGAAGAGGCGAAATTGTAGACAGCAGCGATGGTCAAAAAATAATGTTTCGCCCCGATGGGGTGGTAACGAGGCTGAGAGGTGTAGGGCACGCCCCAAACGATTGAGAGGGTCAGTTAAAATTGGAAGATCAAAGTCCTGAGGAGGGCGGCACCAAGAACTCCCAAGCAAGGCGTTGTTAGGCACCAAGACCGCGAGCGCGATCCCACCTGCTTGAAAACGGTTGACCTGTTGTTCCAGCAACCATGCATCGGTTTCAGTAAAGGCAGGTAAACAGCACAAGACCATTTGAGTTTCCTGAAACGCTGTCAGGGGAAGGTACTGCCATTGGCCCTTTAACAAGCATGGGGTTTTCCACATTGGTGCGCGCGTTCCGATCTTCATGCTGTTCCCTCCTTGATATTCAGTAAAAAATCTTTTGGATTTGAGCAAATCATTTGTTTTATCTGATTGGAATGACCGTGTTACTTTGTTACTTTTGTTTTTATGAATTTGATATCTATTATCATTATCAAGTAATGGTATATGAAAACCTCAGGGATTGTCAATTGGAAGGATCCTCATTTGGAAATGAATCATTTAATGGGTAAAACTAGGATGGTGAAAAGTTGGTGATCAACAAGAGTGCATGGTTGTCAGGAGGTTTGCCCTTGTTTGGTTGAATTGAATGAATATAATGGAATGACACCTCTGGACCCGCTCCTGTTGCAGTGTTTGATCTCTGAGTAGGACACCCCCTGCAAGTCAGAATTTTAAAAAAAATAGGTAGCAGTTGGGGTTCTATGTCTACCCAGTCAGCATAGTCCCGCCCGTGTTTTTCACCTCCATTTTTGGAAATTTCATAAGCCAGTTTCGCTATCATTTCCGTGGGCAAATTTGGTTAGTTTTTGCCCAAAGGTGGTTTCATCCTTTGAAACGTTTTTTCTTTGATCAATTGAGAAGGGGGAAAGGGTTTGTCGGTCTTTTTTATCCTGAAACATCCGATGTCATGCTTAGGGATTTAAAGGGTGATTTCTTTGAGAGCTTTTCCTGCATTTCCTGAAATAGGATACGATGCTGTGGCATCCTATGTCGGGGGTTATTATCCGATGGTTTCCAGGTATCTGATCATTCACGCAATCTCCACAAATAATGCATCGTAACTGGATGACCGCTGTGCCTGGGCTGATTCACTCATCCATACTCTATTCACATCCGAGTCGACCATAAATCCACGACGGAGCCGAGACAAATTGGATAAAAAGCTTCATTCTAATGATGTTTTGTTTGCTTAAGATCGTTATTGATGAATGTCAAAAATAAAGCCAACCCCTCTCATCGCCATGACAACCCAGGACAACCTTTTAAAAGGAAATGAATTATGGCTTGTGATGTTTCCTGCAGACGTCAACTGGGTGAGTATCATGATCAGATTTGGGAGTCTGTCGGGTTGAGGTGTTGGGATACTTTCACAACAGTGGGCCTCACCTTTTGAACCATCCACCTGCCTGATTGCTTGGAATCATCACACATCAACACGGGAGTCTGCTGGACAAAGTAGGCGGATCGATTATGGACATACTCCACCATGATGTCTCATTACTCCTCCATGCAGGCTTGACCTTCAATACTTCGATCCCTTGCGCTAACCAACCAGCCCAGGTGAAGGGGTGTAGAGTACAATGGTCAGGAAGGGCATCGCTCGTGCGATCATGGGCCATGGACCTGAGGTCATTCGAGAGGGGATTCCAGGCCATGGCGTGTTCCGGGGGTCCAGCCTGAGCTTTGTGAACGATCCGGTCTTGGACTCCAAAACTAATTAAAATGTCCATACAGACCTGAACTCAGTCTGGTCCAATTCTTTCTGCCCTAATGGTTTTACTGACGTATGACCATCATGATTTCGGGTAGGCTCACAAATCAATGATGCTGAGAATAACGAATCCAGGCCCTATCAAAAACTGATGAATCCGGGTTTTTGCCTTCAACCATAAAAAATCTCCATTCATGTGAATTCTTCCAGAAAATGGTCCGTCCGCCACATGGCAAAAAAGAAATCTCGTACTTTTTTAAAAATAGCAGTAACCTCATTTTCATCTTAAACTGCTCCTAAACACCCCCTCCGCTTGCTGGGGCTTTTACTGCATTACTACTCCTCCCGCCTCTTATTATTTTTAATGTTGGCAAATGCATGGTGCTGGGTAGGAAGCGCATGTTCTTTGCAGAGACTTTCAGCATCCACATAAAAAGAGAATGGTCCAAGGGAACTAGTTGGCCGGGCATTTTTCTGCCGGAGAGTCGATAAAGGGTAATAGCGACTTGTGTTGTGCAGAAAATGACCATTTCGCTCGAAGCCGGTAGAAAATTTAGACTATGAAATGAAGGTTAGTTGGATTGTAAGAGCATGGTCTGATGTTGAGTTTTCGTTTCATCGGTGTTGAATTTGAATCTCGTTAATATGTAATTATTCGTAGATGAATACATTGACGAGATAAGAGAAACAACGGATAATATCTTTCACTGGCGGCTATCACATGGAGTGGCAGTGAGCCCCTTGAGGCCCCGCATATTTAATCTTAATTATTCAATCACCATATGGAGGTGAGTTATGAAAGCCAAAAAAGGGGTTGTGGAATTTCTGAACAAAATTTTAACCGAGGAATTAACTGTTATTAACCAATATTTTCTCCATGCCAAAATGTGTGACAACTGGGGATATAGCCGGTTGGAGCATAAAGTGAAAGAACGGAGTTTTAGCGAGATGAAAGATGCTGACAAAATCATTGAACATATTCTGTATCTTGAGGGCGTCCCCAACGTCCAGCGATTGGGAACGGTGAAAATCGGCGAGTCCGTTCCTGAACAACTGAAGTCGGATTTAGCGAAAGAAAAAGAGATGGTCACGCTCCTGACTGAAGCCATCCAACACTGTACAAAGGTTGGAGATTTCACGACGCGGCATTTGCTAGAAGATATGGTGGCAGATGAGGACGAACATATCGACTGGATCGAAACTCAGCAGGAAACGATTAAGCAGATCGGCCTGGAAAATTATCTGAGTGAACAAATCCGGCACGAGTCCTAAGGCGTCTATCGTGAGAAGTTGGTGAAAGGGAAGTGACTTTTCCCAGTAGAGTCCGGTTAAAAAACGAATAGATTGAGTGGATTGTGGTCGATTCCCTGTGTGGCGTGGTAGATGCTGGCTGTAAAGGCTTACCGAATAGGCATTTTCTCGAAATGGGTGAACGAAAAAATCTGTAGCAAAGTGTAGCGGGAGACTTCGACCTTAGGACGCTTTTTGACGATAGCGACCAGCGCATAGACTGACACGACGGTCCACGTTTGCGACTTCACCGTATTTCCGGATGCGGCAAAGAACCGCCTGATTCGAAAGTGCGACTTGATCCACTGAAGACCATTTTCATCTGCCAGCGGGCTTTGTAAAGCGCACAGATGGTACCTGTCGGTATCTTTTGCGTTGGTGGTGAAGAAGATCAACGTCTGGCCGGACTCCAGTACTTGAATTGTCTGTGACACAGATGGCTCGGATAGTCACGCTGGCTCTCGTAGAGGTTTGAGCTCGATGGTCTGATTGGAGATGATGCCAGCACTCCGGTCGATGGTCGTCGAATGGACGCTATGCGCCTTCAAATTGAACTTGGCCCGAGTAACGAAGAAGGCGTTTGCCTGATGCAGGACATGTAGCCGTTCGAATTCCAGATAGGCGCGGTCCATAAAGACGCTAAACTGTTCGGTGCAGGCGAGCGATTTTACAGACCGATCGCCGCGGTAGCAATTGACGAGGCGAGAGAAGGTCGTCCAGAGAAGGTAATCAAGCAGCTGGGCGAAGAGGGTCTGGCAAATGTTTATGACAGCCACCAGGAGAAAAACCTGGAGCTCGCCAGAACAGCCTTTCATATATCCCCATCCAGTGCTTGATTTGCAGATCATAGGGCTCTTTTTAACCGGACAGTAGTAGGTTTTCCCAACATGTCACACAGCTTTCTCACAAAAGGAGAGTGTCATGAAGGCCAAAGAGAGGGTTTTGAAGTATCTCAATAACATTCTGACGGACGAGTTGATGGCAGTGCAGCAAGATATTGCGAATGCGACCATGTGCGGCAATTGGGCTTAGACCGGTTGAACCATACGTCAGGGGGCGGGCGTTAGAAGAAGTGACTCCCCGCAGGAGGTGTCGTTGAGCATTTCCTTTATTGAGAAGAGAAGCCGGACCTGCAGTGGCTAGGAACTGTCGAGGTTGAACAACCCCTTTTGGATCAGTGCAAGAGCGATTAGAAGATTGAAGTGTTTGATCTGCAACTTCTGCGCGAGCCCATTGCTACGAGATCGGAGATTATCCAACCCGGCACAAGCTGAAAGAGATGAGTGTAGATACCGATGAACGCATTGACTAGCTTGAAACTTAAATTTGCTATTCCCCGTAGCTTGTTACGCGGGTAACCACTTGAGAATGTGAGAAGGATCTTCCATGGAATGCCCCGTCAGCTTGCTGCGGGGATCTTTTATTGGAAACCATCAAACATGTTGGTCTCGAAAATTATCTGAGCAAACAGATTAAAACGAGGGTTGAAGAAAAAAGCGAGAGGATTGGATTGAAAAGTACAGAATGAAAAAGAAGGCAGAGGCTTGCCTTGTCTTCTCTTTTTGTTCTCACTCCCCACTTTTTCATCTGTGTAAGGTCTGGTGTCTGGAGCAAACAAGAGCCTCGCTCATAAAGGAGGGCGGCCTTTTTGTCTCTCTCTTATCCGTAACCCGACACTTTCGTTCGTGAGTGAAGTAGCGTTCATTCCAAAGGGGGAGCCTTCTCCTTCCTCCGCGGGAGGTTGGCCGGATTCACGTGGGTACAAAGGATTACCAATTCATGTGCATCTTTCCGGCATTCACCGCTTAAAGGGTGATCCTGTCTGCTTTGCCCGTTGTTTAAGCGGGATGCACAGTGAAAATTTTGAGTGCGATGCGCACCTGTGCTTCCTGAGTGGATAGAGAAATGGCTAACTGGCTAAATCCCAAAATGACCAGCCAATTGCTTGACATGTTACTTTGATTCTTCAATGAGGAACGTTTTTTTCAATGGCAATTGGTGTTTCCTGCGTCAGTGAGGCTGGGTGCCCTTCGAAATCCGCCGGAATTTGATATGTGGGCGGCCATTCTGCCCATTTGCATGGCATAGGCGAGGAACTCTTCCTTTTCAAAATGAAGGGTGACCGACCCATAGGTGAGATGAATCCGACTACAATCACAGACATTCAGCTTGAGTTGTTGACTTGGTGGCATGGGAGTCTCCAGAGTGGTATGAGGTTGATTTGTTAGTGAGTATCAACAGAAGGTTGGGTTCAGGCCTTGTTCAGCAAACATGAAATTGCCCTTGCCAGGACGATCGATACGTTCTTGAGTTGGCTGAGGATAAAAGTCCTGACATTGCTTCAGGATGTTCAAAAGGAGGGTCATGCAATGCCAGTTGAACGAATGGATTGGTTTGTCTCTGATTACGCCATTTGGGTCGAAGATGAAGGTCTGACATTGGTTAAAGGGAGCTTTACTCGATAAGCCCAACGCTGGACCTAAAGTTTGCGCTGAATCAATCAGTAAAGGGATGGAAAGGATTTTAGCTTTGGGGAGGTGCGGAGCGACAAACGGGTGTGCGGGGTTATGCATGCCCAAAAGGGCGGCACCCTGTTTTTTGACGATTCTGCGAAACTGATTGAGAAACACGGCATCGCAAAACTCTAGGCTGGGCAGGCAACATAATATGCCCCATTGTCCCTCCAGACTGGCTAGGTCCACATCGATCATATTTCCCTTCAGCAGTGCGGGAACTCGCATACGTGGCATGGTGGAATGTCCTATGTTCATGGAAATGGCCTCCATATTTGTGTCCTCCGATTAAAAAGAAGGGTTGGGCACCAGGGAGGAGGAAAAGGCGCCCAACCTTTTTGAGCGAGTATGGGGTAGCTCGCTCTGGAATATTGTTCGTATTTCTGGTTTTTAGCGTTCATTGGTATTTCGTGTAGGCTGGACTTCAAATTTATTCTCTACAAGGTCCAATAAACATGAGGGAAAACAACCCATCGCATTCTTGAAAAAATAACTAAAGACAAACTGATCGTTAAGCCCAATGGCCGTCGCACATTCTTTAATAAAGATGGTTTTTCCACTGGGTTTGTTTCGATTGTGACGTGCATCCCTTCTTGCGCCAAACGGCGTTCCTTCTCTTATTATCGGTGCTCCTAAGTAATCTTTCCGAGGCTCTTGGGATCGCCTATATGTCCTGGGCGCTTCGACTGGAGCATGGATATGCTTGCGTCGAATGCATTGAACCTCAGTGTTTTTGAGTGTAAGTTTGGGAATAAGCTTGCCACAGTGGTCGCACCATACAGCATGTTTTTGAGGGTTAATTGGTTTGGAGAGTGGCTCTTTCATGTTTTTAATGATAATGAAATTCATTTGTAATTTCAATACTAGATAAAAATAAATGCTATGACCATGTTCAATCAACAGAATAGGCAAGTTTTTTATCTATAATCGGTCTGTCGAAAAAAACCGCCAGTACCGTCCCCTTGCACTCCACCGAAGCGGCTTC
>JAGQKG010000076.1 GCA_020430245.1 Nitrospira sp. | reverse complement strand
TTTCCACCAAGGTGAACCCTTGGGGATGATGAAGTGGCTGGAATCGTTTTCTGGGTATGTTTCAGTTCTTCTTTACGAAGGGTATTTTGTTTGGAGGTGTTTCAGCCTGAATATGGAAAAAGGCATGGAAGACACGTCCATATAAAATTCCATTGGTATATGGGATGGGGTTCTTAAGCTCAGCGGTTGTCCGGAAGTTACGATTGTGGTCGTGAGCGGGATTGCAGATCTAGGAGTGCGATGCTGGCAAACGGATCCCCGAGTTGGGACGCTTGGTTGAAAAGTCGGAGAGCGGTTTTGGGATCTGAACGTCCGATGTGGCCATCTGCATAGAGGTACCCCAGATGAACGAGTGCTGAAGAAAGATGAGGGTCGAGGTCAAGAGCCTGTTGAATAGCATCTTTGGCCTGGTTAAGAAAACCCAGGCATTTAAGCGCGATGCCCATGCCGAGATACGCCTCGGCTGATTGGGGATCGGACCTAAGAGATTCTTGATACGCAGCTATCGCGTCTTCCGGCCGGCCATTTAGCAATGACCGCCATCCCAAATTCGTCTGGTCTTGTGTATCAGTGTTGTGAGGCAGGATGGCTATGTGTATGGGTTTTTTTGATGGAGTGGAATGGGATGGCCGAGATCTTTCAGGTTTGAGTTGGGTGGCCGACGGGTGAAGGGGATGGGTAGGAAGAGCAGAGTGTTCAACCCTTGATGAGGTGGCGTTTTGTAGATCAGGCTGAGTGTGAGGAGGGATATAGTTGTTGATCTTTTCCAGTTGCCGGATGAAAGGCAGAGGGTCAGAGTCATCTCCATGACTCAGGTTTTGGGAGCCGGGTAAGGTCAAATGACTTCCCTGGGCGGAAGACCAGGTCATTATTCCTAGACCAATGATTATCCTGAGGATGAATGTGAACGAAGATAACCCTCGCGCCCTAGATGTCCCTTTGGCTTTTGCCCCTGGTACTAAGATGGGGTGTCTCATAATGGCTTATTGCCTCAGTGGTTCCAGATTGAACTTATCGGACAATAGGCAACATGCTTAAGGGATTACGCGTGAAGTGTTGACCAAATTGCCAAAATCCCAACCCAATATGCTAGGAACGGCCAACAAAAAAATACATGTGGTTGAGAGATCATCGGAGGGCTTAAAAATCCATGATAGCTCTGCCAGGATTCAACCCCTGAGTCAATTAGCGGTCACAGGTTCATGAGAGGTATCAAATGAAGGAAACTTCTGCGGTGTGTTGTGAGTTTCCGTGATTGACAATAGGAAGGGTCGGGTCTTGCTGATAGAGGATAGAATTGGAGTAAGGTCCGAGACAAAAAACAAGGCCCACCCTTAGTTGAGGTGGGCCTTGTTGAGCCAGGAAACATTGAACTTGATTGTTAGGTGTCTTGATCCGGAAAAGCTGCTTTTAAAAGTGGCAGCAACTCTCCTTTTTCTTCCATTGGACCCAAAACATCCGTATCCCCATAAAACTGGCCATTAATAAAAACTTTTGGCAAAGTCGGCCAGTTGGTCATTTTAGAAAGAGCCTCACGTTTTTCAGGATTTGGTAGGGCGTTAATCAATTCATAGGGGTAGCCGAATTTGTTAAAAAACTCCATGGTCTCGACCGTAAATCCACACTGCGGCGCAGACTTGGTGCCCTTTCCGTAAATGAGAATTTTGTGTTGGGCGATTTCTTTTTTAATTTCGTCTTCAATGGGCGTACTCATAAGATTATCCTCCTTGGGCTTCATTGCGGGTTTTGGCCTGAATTTCTAGGGCATGAATGCGTCCGTCTTTCATGGGCGCGTCGAGAGCTTGGTAAATCATGCGATGACGGTCTAACAAATTCTTTCCTTCAAAGGCATTGGAAATAACTTTGACTGTAAAATGGTCCATGGTGCCTGTTCGATCAAGGACCGAAACTTCGGCATCCCCTAAGGCTTGTCGAAGTTGAGTGCTCAGCTCTTCAAAAGTCATCATAGAAAAAATGTAATCCTGGTGAAAGAATAATGGAATGCTCAGGCCCCACTATACCGGAGAGAGAATTTTCTGCGCAATGCGGATTTGAAATCTTCTCAGAATGAATGGTTCCTAGTAGAGTTCACGATGTGTAACCCCGAGTGTTCCGGGAGGACAGATGCTGTGATCCAGGATGAAGTGAGGAGTGAGGGGTTAGAAAGAAAAGGGGAAGCGGGAAAAGGGCGTTCTCGTTTTGCCTTCTGAATCCTAATTTTTTACCTCTTTTTTACTCTAGATCGGAGAAGGATAGAGGCTTGATTGCAGAAAGGCTTCGAGGCCCTGCAAAACTTGAATGGGAATTTCATGGCCCCCACGGAATTCGACCCAACTAACGGGTAATCCAGCGGTTTGGAGATGCTCACGAAGTTGCTGTGCCATGGAAAACGATAAAATGGGATCGTCGGTACCATGGCTTTGAAAGACCGGGAGACTTTGGCGGTTGGACAGGCGAGTGAGCCATTCGTTCTTGGCAATAAGGGTACCTGATAGTAGTACCAAACCTGCGAAGGGGGTATCGGTATGAAGTACCAGGTCGGTCGCCAGCATGGCACCTTGGGAAAACCCTCCAAGGACCAGCGATGAGTAGGGTACGGACAAGGTTTCTGTGGCAAGAGAGAGGAGGTCCTGCATTTGGGTGCGGGCCGGGGGCAAGCCACGAGGGATTTCTTGTGACAACGCATCCCACTGCCCTTGAGCCCTGGCTTGTGTGAGCCGTTCCATGTCCAGCATCCACCAGGCTCTGGCGTCCCCCAAGCCCATGCCCAATTGCATTGGAGCAGCAGGAAAGAGGAAACGGACTTCATCCGGGACATTAAGATAGCGCCATAAGGCGACTAAATCATCTCCCGGTGCTCCAAATCCATGCAAGAGAACTACAAGTGGTCCCTCGCCGCTTCCTTGGCGATCCACACCACCTGTAATACAGACATCTAAACCGGCCCAATGTTCGTGTCGCATACCGTCGGAAGTCTATTGGTGAAGAAGAGAGAAGGGGAATATTTTCGATTGCCTATGATTTGGTAAACACGCGACTTTGATACTGGAAGGTGAACGTTTAAAAATCCTAATGCCCCATTTTCGGAGCGCCGGCATTGGCGCCTTCTGTGATGAGCGGAATCCGCAAAGTCTGGTGGCAGTGATTGCAGACGACTTTCAAGGTATTCTCATCGGCATATTGGATCTCTTCGTCTTTTTTCCAAAATAACTTACTGCATTTTGGACATTTTCTGACTAACATTGACATCGGCACGACTCCACGTTTTTGTCACATATTTCTAGTAGACTTAGTGTAATACATCTTGCCACAATCTGCCAACGCATGATCAATTTTTTGGATTCCCACGACGTTCAGGCGCAACAGCTTTTGGCCTTGTTCTGCCAAACGGATTGGGCTTGTCATCGTTCACTGGAGGACACTGAACGTATGCTGGCTTATACGGATGTGGCCATTTCTGCCTGGGATGGCCCAAGGCTTGTCGGCTTTGGGAGGGTGTTGACGGATTTTATGTTTCGGGCTTCGATTTGGGATGTGATCGTAGATCGGGCCTATCAGGATCGGGATATTGGTAAAGGGATTATCCAGCGAATTTTAACGCATCCCAAGTTGAAACGGGTGGAGTTGTTTTGGCTTTGTACCAGGCGCTATCAGGGGTTTTACGCTTCTTTGGGATTTTCCGATAAGGAACAGACTGGTATGGTCTGGGATCGGAACAAACAGATTCCGCTTCCCACTGAATCGTTCAATGGGTAAAGAAAAGGCTAAGGAGAATTGTAAGGTTCCCAGGGTTATGCTATTGCGGCATCCATGTCAAGGAAACGAGGTGAGCAGTGATTGTTGTGGGGTTAATGTCGGGGACGTCGGCGGATGGTGTGGACGCGGCGGTCGTGAATATTCGAGGAACTGGGCATCGTCTCAAGAGTGAACTGCTCAAACATGTTGGTCGTCCGTATACTCCAAGACTTCGTCAACTCATTTTACAGGTTTGTGAGCAGGGAACCGTAGGGCAGATTTGTCACCTCAATGTGGTCTTGGGCGAGGTGTTTGCCAGAACTGCCTTGTTAGCCATAAAACATTCCGGTATTTCTCCTCAGCGAGTGGCGTTGATCGGCTCGCATGGCCAGACGATTCATCATCGACCCGTAGCGACCTATGAGCCTGGTATTGGTCAGGTCCGCTCGACTCTGCAAATTGGAGATCCCAATGTGATTGCGGAACGTACCGGAATCACGACCGTATCGGACTTTCGAGCCAGAGACTTGGCTGTGGGCGGAGAAGGAGCTCCATTGACTCCTTATGCCCATGCCATTCTTTTTGCTCAGAAACGTGTGACACGAATGGTGGTCAACCTGGGGGGGATTGCCAATGTGACAGTCCTCCCCCAGGGGGAGGATTTGGCTGAGGTTCGGGCGTTTGATACAGGTCCCTGCAATATGTTGTTGGATGGATTAGTGGCTATGGAGACAAAGGGAAAAGCCAGACTTGACCGGGGTGGTCGCTTTGCCCTGAGAGGCCAGGTGGATGGGGGCCTGCTTCGTTGGCTGCTTGCCCATCCCTATGTGTCTCGAAGGCCTCCAAAATCCACTGGGCGGGAAATGTTTGGAGAGGACTATATCCGGCGTGTCTGGGCTCAAGCTCAGCGTCGCCATTTGGCCTTTTCCGACATTTTAGCGACGGGCTGCCGATTTATTGCTCAGGTCCTTCACCAGGCGCAAAAGTGGACGAGAGAGGTCTCTACGGAGTTGGTGGTTGGAGGAGGGGGGGTGCGAAATGCTCGGCTCTGGTCAGAACTGTCTGGTGCGTTCGATCCCATTCCAGTGAAGCGCATGGATGAATGTGGGGTATCCAATCAGGCCTTTGAGGCGCAGGCCTTTGCGATGTTGGCGTATCAAACAGTGCAGGGTGTCTGTGCTAATTTGCCTAAAGTCACAGGGGCTCGCCATCCGGTTATTTTGGGGACGGTCACTCCAGGTATTCACGGACTTTCCTAGAATGTCCCTTAATGATAAAAGCTTTTTCTTATTGACGAAATGACGGATGGGTTGATGTCTGAGAACGGACTCTCACTAGTTCTCCTTGTTGGCGTCATACTCGGCGTTGTGTTTGTGTTGCGATGGATCTGGCGTCGTCCCCTTCCAGCAGGGATTCTACCAGTGTTGAGTCCTGAATCTAGTGAGAGCGTGGTGACGGCTCGACCCATCATGTCGCCGGAAGAAGCCACTCTGTACAATCTGATTACCTTAGCGGCCCGTGACCATAGGCTGGTTTTGGCCAAAATCCCGCTCCTCAGTGTCCTGTCTGTTGTCGATAAAGATGAAGAAGCTCGAAAGACGGTTCTGCGAACGATTCAGCCGGTCCGCTGCGATGTCGTTCTTGCCCATCCTGGTACACTTAAAGTCATGACGGTGATTACCTTGAACAAGGAGATGCCTAGTACGCCAGGACGTGAAGACCGGAATCGGTTTGTGGAAACCCTGTTGAAGGCCGCGGGAATTCAATCGATCATTCTTCAGACCACACAGACCTATTCGGTCGATCAGCTCACCGGATTGCTTGGTCTGGCTGAAGAAGAATAGGGCCGGGAACCGGAAGAAATTGTCTGGTAAGGTGCAGTTTGCGAGGGGTGCCATGCGCCTAGGTCGAAATAATCGGTAGGATTGTCTGAAATGTTTTCAGACCCTCGTCAACGATGGTACCTGTATGGACTACCGGATCATTCATTGGAAGAAATCTGGCAATTTTAAAGAACGTGCGATGATCAAGTGTTGCGGCGATTTCTGATCGTCGACCACGTGTGATGGGAAGAGTCAGTCCTGGTCCCGATTTCCACTCCCAGAGAGATGGGCTGAGGCATAGACAGAGGTCTCGGTCAGCTATCGCTGCGTATCGATTGAAGAGATTGCGTCGATACTGTTTTATCAGGGGACCCTCAATCATGAGAGCGAAGACGATGTGGTGCCCCCACCAGATCAGAGATCGGAAAGTGAACTTGGCTTCACGAGTGAACAATCTGGGAAAATCCACATATTGATAGGGAAAATCTTCAAGGTGTTCGCCTTTAACAAACTGCCTCGCTTGAGGATCGAACCCTTCGGGAGCCAAAAGAGGTTGTAACGCGATTTCAGCCTGAACCCGCTGTTGGAGGTTTTCCAGAATCTGTTTGATTTTGGCCGAAATCGTGGCTTTCTTTCGGAAAAATTCTTGGTCGGCCAAAAGGGTCAATTCATCGGCGGTAAAGGAATCATTTGGAGTCATCTGGCTACCCGACTACGAATAGGGTGGGGAAGGACATCTGCCCTTTTTCTTTTTGAGGAATGGGCCTGGGGTGACTGGGAGTTTCAAGACGAATGAAAATTGCGACCTACAATGTCAATTCAATTCGAAAGCGGATCGGTATTCTTCACAAATGGTTGCGGCAACACAATCCGGATGTCATGTGTCTTCAGGAAACCAAAGTGCAAGATCATGAGTTTCCCGTTCAAGCATTTTCCGACTTACCTTATGTCATCAACTTTTGTGGTGAGAAATCCTACAATGGCGTGGCTATTTTCAGCCGGACACCACCGGAATTGGTGTCATTTGGTTTTGGGGACGGAGACCCACAGGAGGATTCCAGTCGTCTGGCTCGGATAGTGGTCAATGGCCTCATGATTATCAATACCTACATTCCCCAGGGATTTGCAATTGATTCGGCGAAGTATGCCTATAAATTAGGGTGGTTCCAGCGATTGAGACGCTATTTTTCGCGTGTGATTTCATCAGGACAATCTGTCATCTGGTGTGGAGATATGAATGTGGCCCCTGAACCGGTTGATGTGCATAGCCCTGAAAAACACCTCAAACATGTGTGTTTCCATGAAGACGTACGTCGGGCCTATCAGGAAACGGTGTCCTGGGGATTCGTGGATGTGTTTCGACATCATTTTCCACGTCGCCAGCAATTTACATTTTGGGATTATCGACGCCCAGGTGCTCTGGAAGCTAACCGTGGGTGGCGAATTGACCATATTCTGGTCACTCCGCCGCTCCTCCCCTATTCTCACATGGTGAAAGTGGATGTGCAGCCCCGTCGAGAAGAGAGTCCATCTGACCATACCGTATTATGGGCGGAATTCTCACTGTGAGGGAAAAGGTTAGTTTGTATTCGAACATGATTAATGAGGCCTATTCCTACTGTGTAAAGAGATGTGCGAATATGATCTGCCTTGTTTGTTAAATACCGGAGGAAAGAAGCCACATTCACGAGAATAGCTTTCCCATCTATGACTCTATTTTGATTTTTTTTGGCGAAGCTTTGGATCTTCTTTGATGTTTTCAAGAGGAATGAAGACTGCACACGCTACCACCGTGGTCCAGAGATTCGGTTTTCCGATAGCAGATTGGGTAATGTTCTGAGTTCGAACAATATCGTTTCCCATTTTGAAGACCTGCTCCCGTTCCTTCCAGGCGACGTTTGGGTCGAATTTGATGCCAAGAGTCGTTGCGAGCATTTGGGCTGCGAGGTCCTCGGTGTATTCGCCCGCTTCTTCGTCCGTTTCCCCATAGCCATGATGTTCCGACAAATAGCCATAATTGACTTTTCTGCCAGAGGGAATGGCCAAGCCGATTGAGGCCGAAATCAAGCGATTCCGCTCATTCGTCTCCGATCTGGCCATGACGCAAAAGGTAATTTCGCCTGGATTGAGTAGTTTTTCACCACGTTTTCTCGGGATAATTTTACAATCTGGAGGAAAAATGGATGAGACCGTCACCAGGTTGCAATACGCAATTCCTGCGCTCCTGAGGGCTTCTTCGAAAGAAGTCAGCTTTTCCTTGTGGACACCCACACCTCTGGTGAGAAACATTTGCGTTGGGACCATGGCGACTCCTTGATTAATCAGTTAATGGTGAATTGATATTGATATAGGCAGAGATGACTCGGTGAACGTGGAATCTGATTCACAATCACGCTCTCCGATCTGTTTGTGAAAACTATAAATGGGAAAGTATGGACGATTCGGACAGACACGAGAAAAAACAACCTTGCCATATACGACGACATTTTTACCAAGAGTGGTTGGCAAGGTGCAAGATTGTGAGAGCTGGACGTTGAAGAAAAAACAAGGTGGCCTCAAGAAGACCGTTTGACCAGTAACAATTTAGGTTCGGTCAGTTCCTGAATAGCATACCGAACCCCTTCTCGCCCTAATCCTGACTGTTTGATTCCTCCATAAGGCATGTGATCAGCCCGAAAAGTCGGGATTTCATTCACCAGGAGCGCGCCGGTTTCTAACCGTGAGTATGCCAGATACATGGTGTCGATGTTGCTGGTGAATATTCCCGTTTGGAGACCGAAATCAGAATCATTGTGGAGGGCAAACGCTTCTTCGAGGTCTGCATAGGGTGTGACGGTGACCACCGGCCCGAAAATTTCTTCGCAACAGACTTTCATGTTGGTGCGGACGTGAGTCAGGACGGTAGGCTCGATGAAGGAATCCTTTCGGGTCCCGCCGGTCATGACTGTTGCCCCATGCGAAACGGCTTCTTGTATCCATGTCTCGACTCGGCGTGCGGCTTGTTCGTTAATGAGGGGACCGACGACGGTGTTCTCGAGTGAGGGATCGCCCATGGGCAATGATCGAACCCGGTCGACAAAGGCCTTGAGAAAGTCGTCGTACCGCGATTCATGGACGAAGATTCGTTGCACAGAGATACAGGTTTGTCCGGCATATCCGTACCCTCCCACCACGCAACGGTCTATGGCCACATCGAGATTGGCATCCGGTTCTATGATGACCCCGGCATTGCCTCCGAGTTCGAGCAGAACCCGTTTATATCCGGCTTTTCCTTTTAGCATCCACCCGATCGTCATAGAGCCGGTAAAACTCAAGGCTTGGAAATTGGGATGAATGACCATCTGTTCCGCCAGGTCATTGGAGCACGGAATAATCGTCAGCATTTCCGGCGGCAATTCCGTTGTCAAAAAGACTTCACCCAACATGAGCGAAGTTAAGGGGGTTTGCGGAGCTGGTTTTAATACCATCGGGTTTCCCGCCGCTAGACAAGGGGCCACTTTGTGGGCGACCAAGTTCAGGGGAAAATTAAATGGGGTAATGCCGAGAACCGTCCCGATTGGGAAGCGTTTGACAGATCCCGAGTACGCCTCTCCCCCTGGGGTGAGATCCATTGGGAGGATTTCTCCAGGAATGCGTGTGCTTTCCTCTGCGGCGAGGCGAAAGGTTTGAATGGCTCGATCGACTTCACGTCGTGCATCCATAATTGGCTTGCCGGCCTCCTGACAAATAGTGGCCGCAAACATTTCCCGTCTTGCAGATAGGCCCGTTGCGATTTGCATGAGCCCCTTTGCTCGGATATGTGCCGGTATCCCCGCGCATTCGGCCGAGACTCGTTTGACGGATTCGGTGACCTGGTGGATATGCTCAGGCTCCGCCTGGCAGACCATGGCCAAGACCTCATTGGAGTAGGGATTGCGTACCGGTTCCGCAGAGGAAGTCTGGATCCATTGGCCGCCTATAAGAATTGGCTTTGCCGTGGCCGCAGTCATGAAAAGGTGAGAACCTCGTAATGGAGGTGGTTAGATTGATGAAGCAGGCTGGTCAGAACCGGGATTTGACGAAGAAGGTAACTGTTCGGCTTTTTGAATGAGATTCTCCGTCCCCCATTCCTTGATGGCATCCAAACTAAACGGTTCGAATGTGGCAATGGCTCCGCAACTCGGACAGCCGTCGACCGGCATCTTGGCTTTGAATACTTCATCAAAACAGGTTAAGCACACAAATAAATCGGGTTCACCTTGCGCACATTCAACAGGCCAAAAGGATTGGGATTCATTCATAACTCAAGACCGTTCTGTAAAAAACCATAAACATCCATATTACCTGTGCAAATGTACACCTAATCACGCCGTCAGATCAATGAGGAATTGCATGAAGCGCGGATGAATAATGAATTTATGCTCCTTGAATGTGAATGGAAGATGGTATTAGCAAAGACAGCGAGGAGGTCGAAGCTCCATGAAGTTTGAGCAATTTATCAATTTCTTCCTTGAACGTCTCGTAGGGGAAGGCACCGGGAATTAAAATAAGATGAGGATCTTCTGGCAGGGTTGTAGGAAAGAGGACAAATGCCGGTGTCCCACGAATTCCTAGTGATCCCGCATCCTGTAAATCCTTCTCGATATCCTTCAGATAGCGATGGGAAGCCAAGCATTCTGAAAATTGCTCACCGTGGAGGTTAAGTTCTTTGGCATATTGTTTGAGATTATCAGGAGCCAACTGGCCTTCACTGTTAAAGAGTCGATCATGCATCGGCCAATAGGCATTTTGCTCTCCTGCGCATCGAGCGGCATCGGCTGCTCGAAGTGGGCTACCCATGCCTCTCGGGAAGTCCCGATAGACAAAGCGCACTTTTCCGGTTTCAATGTACTCTGAAAGCAATTTAGGAAAGGTCTCATGAAAAAACTTTTCGCAAAAACCGCAGGTGAAATCCGAGTATTCCAACAGGGTGATGGGTGCCTTGGGATCCCCTCGCACCACATCATCATCCTGGATTAAAAAGTCAGGGGTTTTTCCATGAGTCGTGGGACTCATGAATAGAGTGCCGAGAAGGATGGCGAGCAATACGGCTAATTTGAGGGATTGAGGAAAGTGCATCATCACTCCATGGTTGTTATTGTTGCATTCCTGGCGGACCGTGTCTATGGAAGAGGTTGGTCATGGGCCAGGGGTAGAATTTATCGATGACGGGCACTTTCCAGTAGCCCCATCATGAGAAGAGGCCAGACAACTGTGGCATCACTCAACACTTCAGCAAACATTCCCCCCTCCTTTCGAGGCACAAATTTTCCCCATGATACCCCCTCCTCATACGTACATCCGCTGAGACCACCCCAGTAGTCAGGCTCCGGACAGATGCGGACACCGTATTGATATCGCGGAGGGGTTAATTCTGTACTCATCCGGAGATTGAGAATTTCGATATAAGGAGGCGTCTGTTGTGCCCAATTACGGGGAACTCCGCCTCCAATGGTGAAAATCCCCAACCGTTTGGCAGACAGCAGTTTTTCCGTATAACTATTGAGATCTAAGAACGGATTAAAGGACGGACGAGATTGCTGCAAGATCTGCCAGGTTTCCTGATCGGAGAGATCCGGCGAATGAGGTGCGGTTTGGGATTGCCGTCTCTCCTTCATGGCCCAAATGGAGACATCCAGTCCCATTTCAGAATCGGTAAATGCAGGAATATAGACCGGGACATCATGCTCATAGGCACTTTTCAAAATCCCTGGTCCTTCGTAGTGGTCGTGGAGCGTTTTCCCAATTTCGCGAGTCAGAATCTCCGAGGATATGGGTGTGTCAGGAGTCATGCGCTTTAATGTTTGGCTGACGACCCGTTCGACGTGGTTGAGGTTTGATTCCATCTCCAGTGTGTCGTATACGCGGTTATAACCCTTTTCATAAAGCTCAGTATCCGTCATGGATGGATGATACTTGTAATGTGTTTTGCCTACGGCCTCACTCAGCCCATGTGCAATCAATGCCCCCGTGGATACTACGGCCTGTACCATGTTTCGGTCGATCATGCTGCAAATTATCTTTCCCATTTTCGCAATGGTCATAGCCCCGGACAAGGTCAAAATCACCGTACATTCAGGATCCTCGACCATTTTTTTCAAAATCTCAAAGGCATCGCCCAGACGTCGTCCGCCAAAAGCAGTCTTTTTCATGGCCGAGAGAAGATCGGAAAAAGATTCAATCGTTTCCGGATCCAGAGCCTCCAGGGCTTCCAGGCCGTCGCTTTCGCCATCGTGAAAAGTTCTCGTCGTCATCACATGTCCTTATCGCATAGATGAAAGAAAAAACCAGACGGGATTACGAGGGGTCTGATTCAAATGGGTGAGGGCGCAAGAAATTAGGAAGAGGGGAACATCGGCTCCTAATAACAATTGGTGATCCCAACGGGATTTGAACCCGTGTCTGCACCTTGAGAGGGTGCCGTCCTAGACCAGCCTAGACGATGGGACCAGTCTGTGTTCGTTAATTGGAATTCGTATTTTCTGCCCAAATTGGGCATGTCAGAAATGTACCATTAGGGACTTATGGCATGCAACGCAAAAAGGGCAGATGGCATGAACCAAAGTCCTACAATCACCTGTGTTGATGAGGCAGTACGGCTGAAACAACAAAAATTATATGGCTTAATCAGATAGCAGACGACGGGGAGTGCGGAGTATAGATAGTTAACAGGCCTCGCATGAAGGGATGGAGTCCGCAATGGTAAGGATAGTGTCCGGGGTCTAACCGGGGTAAGACAAACTGATGATCGGGTCGAATGACTCCTGAGTCAAATGAGCACTGAGAGCGGGACCGACAGTCGTCTGCCACGATGGAATGGGCTTCTTGAGTATGATTTTTCCATGTGAGGGCGGTATCCAAGCGGATTGTCAGGTGGTTGGGAGAAAAAAATGGTGGTTCGGCTTGAATGGCAATTTGCGGAGAAGGGGCCAGCAGAATTGGTTGCGTAGAAATGGGGGATACCAGAAGAGTCACGAAACAAAGCAGGGGACTTATTTGAAGGAATGTTCTGGATGGACCAAGTGGGGTCATGGTTGTTCGGTCCTCAATGTGTCAGGTCTGGTCTAGTAGAGGCCCTGATCAATAGCTATGGTTTGATGGTCAGGAAAATAGCACCTTTTCCACGCTGCAAGAGCACTAAGACGGAGGTCCCGGTTTCCAATCGCCTCACAAGCTGTTCAAAATCCTTCACGGATCCAATGGGAGAGCGATTCAGTTCCAATATCACATCACCCGGTTGAAGGCCTGCCCGTTCAGCAGGAGTGTTCGGGGCAATTTGTGTCACGACTACACCCTGGCCATCTCGTGTTTGTCCAGGCTGGACGGGTTCTACGGAAAGGCCTGAAAGGGCATGGTTGCCTGAGACCGAACTAGGAGACACATCTGTCAATCCTGCAGTATCTTTAGGCATTTCAGTGATGGAAACCGAGAGATTGACAATTTTACCGTTTCGCCACACTGCAAGAGGAATCGAGCTCTCCGGTGTCGTCTCGGCCACAAGTGTGCGCAAATGATTCGGATCTTTCACGGCGACACCATTGTAGGTGCGGATGATATCGCCACGTTTCAATCCGGCTTGTCCTGCCGGGCTTTCGCTAAATACATCACCCACCAACGCACCCTGGGTATCCGGCACCTCGAATTGGGTCGCGAGGTCCTGCGACAATTCCTGAATTGACACCCCTAGCCACCCACGGATGACTTTCCCGTGTCCAATCAGGCTTTGCATCACGTTTTTTACCATTTGGCTGGGGATGGCAAAGCCAATGCCCATATAGCCGCCAGTTCGGGAAAATATGGCGGTATTAATGCCGATGAGCTGGCCTTGCAGATTGACGAGAGCCCCTCCGGAATTGCCTGGATTAATAGCGGCATCGGTTTGGATGAAATTTTCATAATCGACAATGCCGACATTGGCGCGACCGACAGCACTGATAATCCCCATCGTGACCGTTTGATTCAACCCAAAGGGGTTGCCGACTGCCAACACCAATTCACCAACTTCCAGTGCCGCAGAATTTCCCCAGGGTAAAGTAGATAATCCCGTGGCATCAATCTTGATGACGGCTAAATCGGTTTTGGGATCCGTGCCTATAAGGGTCGCAGGAAGCTTTTGTTTATCTCCCAGGAGGACCATCAACTCATCGGCCTGTTCCACTACGTGATTATTGGTGACGATGTAGCCGTCGTCACTGACAATCACTCCAGAGCCTAAACCTTGCTCCTGTCGTTCGCGGGGTTGTTTGAAGCGCCGTTCAAACTCTTCTCCGAAAAACCTCCGGAAAAATGGATCTTCAAACAGGGGATTTGTGCCGGGAGCTTGGACGGTGCGTTTGGTTGCGGAGATATTCACGACTGAGGCCATGGCCTCTTTAGCGATTTTGACAAAGGTTTCGTTGGAGGCCAGAAGAGGGGTCGAGACGTTAACGACGGTAGGCGAATCAGCCGCATGGACGATCGGAACAGGCAGTTCGGTCTCACTTGGGGCTGTGGATATGGATGGGGGAGTCTCGGAAGGGGATGAGGATGGGGCCTGGGAGCATTGAATGTGGGTGACCCCAAGGAGGCCAAGCGCAATGGCAATTCTCCAAAAATGATATCTGTTTCTCAGCAGGAATATTCTCAACCGATATCGTCCTCTCATGCAGGATACCTTTTCTCTAATGTTGCTTAGGCGAATTATCAAAACAAAGCGCTGATTTTTTGAGTCTTACGTATGTTTCCCATTTTATCAACTTTAAACGCAAGGGCGCTGGCATTCAACGGCGCACAATTCTTTATAAATTCTACCAGAGTAGAGGCAAGACTCAAGATGTGCGATTGAGCACTGGACCACTATTCGTGCCTATAATCACCAAGGATGTCATCATCAGGAAGAGCCCGCATTCAACCACTCCCGGAATTTGGCTGAGGGAGAATTGGAGTGCGGAGGGGTTCGTAATTTCAGGAATATGGAGATCCGCCACATAATTCCCATTGTCGGTGAGAAAAGGCTGGCCGGATCGGTGACGCAAAGGAGAAGGCCATCCAAGATTTTCGAGATGCCGTTGTGTGGTTCGCCAACCGAAGGGCACAATTTCAACTGGTAAGGGAAAAGGTAGCCCAAGATGAGGCACCTGTTTGGCCTGATCCACAATGACAATGAATTGCTGAGCTGCGTTGGCCACAATTTTTTCCCGCATTAACGCTCCTCCTCCTCCCTTAATCAAATTCAGTTGAGGGTCGACCTGATCGGCGCCGTCCACCGCCACATCAATGTCCCAGGGTTCCTCGTTGTTCAGTAAAGGAATCCCCAATTGTTTGGCATAGGCCGCTGTGGCTTGTGAGGTTGGCACGCCACGGACTCGTAACCCTTGTTGGACACGCTGGCCTAAGCCCGTCAAAAAATAGTGGACCGTGGAACCGGTGCCGAGTCCCAAGATCTGCCCATCATGGATAAATTCCAGGGCTTTCAGTGCGGCTTGGGCTTTTTGCTGATCGGGTGTCAAGGGCGTGGATGAGGATGGCATAGAGGGTCTCATGCCAGGGAATTATTCAATGGCAAACGGCCGGATGCTGTAATAGTCATTGAAACTAATGGGCATTCTTTTTCGGAGCCTGATGCTCTGCAAGTCATATCAGGTAAAACGTCGGGAGCTACGGTAGCAAGAACCAATACCACGATTCGTTAGTGTGACATCCGACTGAGAATGAGGTTTGGAGGCACCCCATGGATACATTGATTTTATGGTGTTAGCCAGCCATGCCGGCAGCTACGGAGGCCGCTCCGAGCAACGCGGTCTGTGGATTTAAAATCACTCGAACGGGTACTTTAGCCAGCAATCGTTTGTACCGGCCCTTTGCCAGAAAGGCTTTCATAAACGTGCCTTCCCGTAATGCGGATATGATTTTTGGGGCAATGCCCCCGCCGAGGTAGACTCCCCCCATTGACAGAGCCTTGAGCGCCATATTGCCGGCTTCGGCCCCGTAAATAGAGATGAAGAGCTGGAGGGCTTCTTTACAGATTTCCGGTTTGCCCGTCAGCCCGGCTTCTGTAATCAATGCTGCCGGATCTCCGGTTGGGAGCTTTTCGGCAAACCAAGTGGGTTCATTTTTTTTAGTGTCCCGGAGAAATTGATAAATGCTGTGGATACCGGGGCCGGAAAGAATCCGCTCATAACTGACATGTAAATAGCTGGTTCGCAAATATCGCAGCAGATCGATTTCCAAATCATTATTGGGTGCGAAATCCACATGCCCTCCCTCGGACGGACAAATGTGGTAGTCCTCTCCGGTCCAGAGGAGCAGCGATTCTCCCAGGCCTGTTCCAGCAGCCAATAATACTCTGGTGTCATCGGGTGGGGGAGAAGGGGCGTTAGGGTTGAGGTCTTCGAGTTCATCCGGTCGAAGGAGCCGTAGTCCATAGGCAGTGGCTTCCAGATCGTTTAACAACCGGACATGTGAAATATTCAGAAACTCGGCGAGTTTGTCTCCTTCAATGGTCCACGGAATATTTGTGGTTCGGCAGGTATTGTTCAAGACTGGTCCCGGCACACCAAAGCAGGCGGCGGTCAAGGGGCCCAGTGGAGACGGGCTAATGGGTTCAGGCGAAAGGGCTTCGCTGGCGTCCTGCGATCCTTTCGCTTCGGAATCGACAGAAGGCGGTTCCTCGAGAAATTCGGTTAACACTTCTTCGAAAGACTCGTAATCAGCCGTCCAAACCGTGTCCTCCCGAATAGGGTCCACCCGTTCCTTGTTCCAGTCAAACAGGGCCAGATTGATTTTTGTTCCACCGATGTCAGCCGCTAAAATCATACTGGGTTACTCATGAAAAACGGTTAAAGGGTTGTTCGTCATCCTCCACGGGCACCATAGCCCAGGTAAAATCCTC
>JAGQKG010000075.1 GCA_020430245.1 Nitrospira sp. | reverse complement strand
ATTGAACTTTTCTAGAGGAGGCGAGTCCTGTATAGTTGGTCCGGTGAATAGATGAATATTGTAAAAGTAGTTTGGTGTGACATGATTCGCTTGACCATGGCTGAGGAGAGGTGAGGTGTCGCAATTGCCGAAATTGCAAAGAGAATTAGATGCGGCCAGATTACGCACAGATAGACTTTTTTCGTTTATGAGTTCAGAGGCGATGTATGAGCGGCCCATTCCCGAGCGGAATCGCTTAATTTTTTATTTGGGGCACCTCGAGGCATTTGACTGGAACCAAATTTGTCGATGGACGTTGGGTATGCCGTCCTTTCATAAATCATTTGATCAACTATTTGAAGCCGGCATTGATCCATCCGTTGGAAAATTTCCCGTGGACCAACCGTCCGATTGGCCAACTGTCGATGAAGTGTCCCGTTACAATGCCCGTGCTCGTGGAGAAGTCGATCGCCTGTTGACATCTGTCCCAGAGTGGATTGTTCATATGGCGATTGAACATCGTTTGATGCATGCTGAGACTAACGCCTATTTACTCCACCAATTGGATTCGAAGTACAAGCAGCCTCCATCCGATTTTTCTCCCATCTCATTTTTTTCAAGTTCAGACGAAATGGCTAAGGATGAGATGATTGAAATTCCGGCAGGCATGGCGACCTTGGGGATGAAGCCGAACGATGGGTTTGGCTGGGACAACGAATTCACTCAACATGAAGTGGATGTCCCTGCCTTTTTGATCAGCCGGTATAAAGTAACGAATCAACAATATCTGCAATTTGTTCAGGATGGTGGAGAGCCCTCTGCATTTTGGGTCAAACGAGGGGATGTTTGGTATGTGCGCACTATGTTCCACGAGGTTCCATTACCGAAATCTTGGCCCGTATACGTAACGCATCGACAAGCACAAGCTTATGCCAATTGGGTTGGGAGGACCCTCCCGACCGAAGCGCAATTCCATCGCGCAGCTTTTGGCACTCCGTCCGGTATTGAACAATTGTTCCCCTGGGGTGATGAAGCGCATATGTTTCAACATGTGAATGTTGATTCTCAAGCTTGGGATCCTGTTCCTGTCACTGCCTATTCTAATGGGAATAGTGGGTTTTGTTTGGCTCAGATGGCGGGAAACGGCTGGGAATGGACATCGACCCTTTTTCATCCATTTCATGGCTTTTCGCCTCTTCCCACGTATCCTGGGTATTCCGCCAGATTTTTTGACCAGGATCATTATGTGGTCAAAGGCGGTGGGCCACATACACCCAGTCGGCTCTTGCGCCGATCATTCCGAAATTGGTTTCGACAAAGTTATCCCTATGCGCATATCGGATTTCGTTGTGTGCAATCCTAATGCATAACGCTGATTTCCTATCGTGTGGCGTTTCGAATTGAACCGTTCTATGCGACAGATCCTGCCGAGACAAGGGTATTGGGGGCATTTTCTTCTTGTTGTTATTCTCTGGGGGAATCCAGCTCACGCCATTGATAGATTGGTGATTTTGCATTCGAGTGAACATCATGGGGTTGCGCTTCCGCTTGATCAAGCCGGGGAGACCAGAATTGGGGGGTTGGCCAGGCGGGCAACAATTGTGGAAGAGGTTCGGCGAGAAGGCATGCCGGTCCTGATGGTAGATTCGGGTGATATCCTCATTGGAACGGCTTTATCTTCCTGGTTTCGGGGTGAACCGGATGTCCGGGCCATGAACCTGATTCGTTATGATGCGATGGTGGCTGGAAATCATGATTTTGATTATGGAATGGACCATCTTCGTTCATTGGTCGAGTTAGCCGATTTTCCAATTTTATGCACGAATCTTCAGTCGGAAAGATCTGCCCTGCCTTGCCGACGTTCGGTTGTCACTCGTCTGGGGAATGTGGCCGTCGGGATTTTAGGCATAGTCGGGAAAAGTAATTTTCCCGGCACTTTCAACAGAGATGTGGCAAAGGGATTATCGCTGGTGGATCCGATTGCCTCTCTTCAAGCGGAAGCCCTGCGGTTACGAACTGAAGCCCATATTGATTTGGTTATTGCACTTATGCATCAAGATAGTGATGAAGATTTAAAAATTTTGGGGACGGTTGAGGGGGTGGATGTCCTCATTGGCGGCCATACCGAAGGGTTTGATGGATTGTATGCCCCTGGGTTGATGGAGCCGGTTGAATCCGTGGCTCGTCCCAGATCGGTGTATGTGAAAACGCATCGTCAAGGGCGAACAATCGGGCGATTAGATCTGACGATTGAAGACGGATCGATGGTTCTGGCGCGTTCCCACAATATTCCAGTGACGATAGCGGTTCCGGTAGAGCCGAAGGTCCAACAACTTCTGAATGAATATCGAAAACGGTTTGCCCGGCATGCCACGCAGGTATTGGGCGAGGCATCGGTGCGGCTCCAAGGCGATCGGCCGGTTATCAGGACACAGGAAACTAATTTAGGCAATTTGTTGGCCGATCGTATGCGTAGCACGTTGGGTACGGATATCGCCTTGATTAATGCCGGACAGATTCGTCGAAGTCTGGAACCCGGTCCAGTGACACTTGGCTACGTGCTTTCGGTACTGCCCTTCGATTCCGCCCTTGTGACTTTGCATGTAACCGGAGCAATGCTTCGCCAGGTGTTAGAGCATAGTGTGAGCCAATGGCCGAATCATTCTGGTCGGTTCTTCCAGATATCCGGTCTCCAGGTCACCTATCAGGGAAAGGCCTCGGTCGGATCTCGTGTGAGAAGTATCATGGTTGGGGGTGCGCGGTTAGATATGTCCAAAACCTATACTGTGGCCACGGACGCATTTGTGGCCGACGGCGGGGATGGCTATGACATGTTGTCTCATGCCACACATCGCATGGACCATCAACTCCCCTTGAGGGATCTGTTGCTGAAGGCTTTAGCAGAGGGTCCGCTTTTTGCAGAGGTTGATTACCGTATGGTGTTCGTTGATGGGGAAGGATGAAAAATGACGCCGGTGGTCTTCCCTTGTACTTATTAAATAGCTCTTTGGGCGCCACATTCGGAGTAACAATCAAAATATTTCATTATTTATCAGCTATCTGCATACCTCCCGTCTTTTGAACTTTTTTACATTCATGTCTCTTCCTCAATACGCTCCTGATTCACGACGATGGTGGGCCGACCTGATTGCCGTTTGGCGGGATACCAGGCAGATTGTTCTGATAGCGCAGATTGCCGCAATTTATGCGGCGATTCTTATTCCCTTTAAAGTCGGCATTCCTATTGTTCCTGGTTTTGTAGAATTACGGCCGGCTAATGCCATTCCCATTGTCGCATCGCTATTGTTTGGTCCCGCTGCGGCCTGGGGGGCAGGTATTGGCAATGTCATCGGAGATTGTTTCGGCACCTTGGGACCTGCAAGTTTCTTTGGATTATTAGGCAACTTTATTTTTGGGTATCTTCCATACGTATTGTGGGGGCATTTGGGGTGGTTTTCCTCTGGGCGGCCGCCTTTAGGAAAATCTTGGTCTCAGATAATGGAATATGGCGTGGTGTGCGTAATTGCTTCGGCTGCTTGTGCCGGAGTCATTGCGTGGGGAGTGGAGTGGTTGGGGTTGTTACCCTTTATTATCCTGGCTCCAGCGATCTTTTTTAATAATGTGGTGATGGGCTTGTTCCTCGGTCCTCCATTATTGGGTTTTCTCTATCCGAGGGTGCAACGGTGGCGATTACGGTATGAAGATATTCGAGAATCAGATTCTTCCCATATTCACCCTTCCAAAACGCTGCGGTCACATGAATCGATGGGGAGCGAGAAGGCGAATGACCATCTCGACGACGCTATTGTGGACTGTCGTGGACTTTCCTTCCAATATGCCTCGGGTTCAGCGCCGGTTCTCCGGAATATTTCCTTTTCTCTGGCTTCTGGAGAGCTCGTCGTTCTGTTAGGCAGGAGTGGAAGTGGAAAATCAACAATCTGCTATGCCTGTAATGGTCTCATTCCTCACATGATCCCTGGGATTTTCTCCGGAACATTGCGGGTGAAGGGTCGTGGAACCATGGATGAGCCTGTGTGGAAACAGGCCGGACGGGTCGGCCTTGTGTTTCAAGATTTTGATACCCAACTTGTGGCGACGACTGTTGAGGGGGAATTGCTCCACCCATTGGAATTTCGTGACCCTCTACTTTCTCCGGACGAGGTCCGACGGCGGGTCGTTCATGCCCTTAGTCAAATCGGCTTAGCTGCTTGTGTCAACCGTGATCCCATGACGATGTCTGGTGGCCAGCGACAACGTCTGGTGATGGCTTCTGTGCTGGTACAAGAACCGGCGGTGTTGGTCTTAGATGAACCTGGTTCGGATCTTGATCCGGCAGGCCGAAAACAATTGCGGGAGGTCTTACGGAATCTTCGACAAGAGGGGATTGCTGTGCTCATGACAGAGCATGATGATGACTTTCTTTCGCAGGCTGATCGAGTGTTGATTTTGGATCAGGCGCAAATCGTCTGGGACGGAAAGCCTGAAGCTTTGTTGCGACAGCCTCGGTTGATGCGGGATTGTGGTCTTCGGCCCTTTGTCCTGACGGAATGTTTTGAAGAATGGGGCGTGAAAGACGTGCCTATTTCTGTTGAGGAAGCCTGGATACAGGCTGAGGCATTGAATCTTTGTCTGTCCCCTCCGGGGCATGTCCTGAATGACACGCTTCGGTTGGGTTGCTTCTCGGAACAAGAATCGAACGTGGCTTCGCCCTTGATTCAGGTTGACAATGTGTCTTTCCGTTATGACGAGCACCTGGTTCTCGATGACGTGTCATTTACCATCCGATCAGGAGACTTTTGGGCTGTGCTGGGGCAGAACGGATCAGGGAAAAGTACGCTGGCACGTTTGCTCAATGGCCTCTTGATGCCGACGCGCGGCACCGTTGTTGTGGATGGCATGGATACCCGCACCACATCAATGAATGAGTTGGCCAGGCGTGTCGGATTAGTTTTTCAGAATCCTGATCATCAAATATTTGCAGATACCGTTTGGGAAGAAGTTGCCTTCAGTGCGAAAAATATGGGTTGCTCTAAGGATGAAATTGTCGATCGGGTGCAAAAATCGCTGGCTGCCGTGGGATTGCCTTTTGAGGGAAGTCGAGACTTAGATCCGTTTTCTTTAAGAAAAGGAGAGCGACAGCGGATTGCAGTCGCGTCCGTGTTGGCGACCAGACCGGATGTGTTGATTTTTGATGAGCCGACGACAGGACTTGATCCCAATGAAACTGATCGGATGATGGCGGTGATTCGGGGGCTGAACCAACAGGGGCATACGATTGTAATGATCACCCATTCGATGGGTCTTGTTGCCGCCTATGCCCGGCGCTGTTTGTTAATCCACAGCGGAAAGATTCTTGCTGATGGGACCCCTCGAGAGGTTTTTGCTGATCCGGTGTTGATCCAATCCGCTTCCTTAGAGATCCCAGTCATTTCTCGCTTTAGCCAACGATGGGGACAGACCTTGCTAACGGTGGAAGAAGTCAAGGCTTCCTGCAGGCCAGGTATTTCATGAAGCTTCCTTTTTTCCGATGCTTGCTCGAAAAAGGAGAGAGTGCTTGGCGTGTGTGAGATTCGTAGACTCTGGTAAATACCGATGATTGTTTCTTTGTATCTTTCCAGGAGGTCGTGGATGCACCGGTTAGATGGACGCACCAAAGTCCTGACGGTGCTTGGAGTGTTTGGACTAGCCCTCTGTTTTTCGGATCCGTTCTACTTGCTGGTAGTATTCGGATTCGTCATGAGTGGGTTGGCCCTATCTGGTGCGTGGGTCAATGTGAAGAAGATGTGGATGCTGACCGTTCTCCTGTTTGGCTATAGCGTGGCTCTCTGGCCATTTTTTGTCGAAGGTGTGACACCCGTTCCCATCTTGCATGGGCTTGGAGTGACCTGGGAAGGTGTCAGTATTGGCTTGGGCATGGGGCTCCGACTGTTAATTATGCTTTGGGGTGGAATTTGGCTACTCTCGACGATGTCGGTTGAAGAACTTTCCCAGGCCTCTCAGCAGTTAGGACTTCCTTCACTGGGAGGGTTTGTCTTCTCGCTCGCGTTCCGGTGGGTGGGAATGTTGATGGGAGCGGGGGCAGGCGTGGTTCAAGCGCAACGTTCACGCGGATTAGATGTGGCGACGGGCGGAATTTTGCAACGCATTCGTAAATATGTGCCTCTGGTGATCCCTTTGATTGGGCATGCTCTCCGTCAAACAAATCTTCTGGCGATGTCTTTAGAGTCTAAAGGGTTCCATCCCTCGGCGACGCGGCATTTTTATTCTACCGGGAAAATGGGTGCGCAAGACTACGTGGTCATGAGTGTGATGGTGATTTTAGTCGGGGTAAGCGTCTGGTTGCGATGGCAGGGCGTCGGCACGCTCGATATGAGATTTTGAGAATCAGGTGCCTGCATTGTTTTCCCGGTAGATCCACCTTCTGTATTATCAGCAACAATAAGAGTCCTTACTTTCATTCGGAATGTCGTCAGCGTTTGCTGGATAATGTTGACCAAAGAAAGTTTGGTTCGTCTAAATGTTTTAGGACCATAACTTTGTGGTGGAGTGGCCAGGTTCGATACCTGATGAAGAATGGCTGTGGATCGGATTGTGAGTTAGGGAGGCTGGGAACCCTTAGCCCATCAGGGGAGATTTTTGGAGGGTCACTTCTTCCACGGCAATTTCGACGAATTTTGAAATATTTTTGATGCAACGGCCACAGCAGTTTTTCTTGTCATCGAGTCCCAGGGTTTCTGCAAGTTTTTTGGGGCAGACAATAGCCTCTTGTCCTAATTCACGGACGTCGGATTCTTTGATCCCTTTGCAGATGCAGATGTACATAAGAAACTCCGTTAAGGAATGAGCATCAATTCGAAATTGATAACGGTTATCATTTTAATAATTTTACAAGCCAATTAGATCCCTGTCAAGACCTTTGTGTAATGTATAAGTATATGAAAATAAATGAATTTTCAGCATTAATGCGTTTGCTTCGTGGATAATGTAAATAGTGGATCGTTATCAAAATTCAGGAAGCATTTGTCGCTATTGGTAGAATTTCCATATGGAACTTGGAAAATGTGCTATAGAACGATTAGAGGGGGTGGAACTCCGTATTCATATTCAACCACGATCGTCAAAAACGGAAATTGTTGGCCTCCACGGGGAGGCCTTAAAGATACGCATTGCGTCTCCGCCAGTGGAGGGTCAGGCCAACGCAGAATTATGTCGATATTTGGCGCGGAATATTGGGGTTCCTCAACAATATGTGCAGCTTAAATGGGGGATTCATTCAAGGCAAAAGCGAGTCTTCATTGCAGGAAAGACTATAGCTGATATAGAGACAGCGCTAACGAAAGCCCATTCCTTGAGAAACTCTGAACATCCTTGAGGAACCTCCAAGTGGTGGGGGATAGAAGTGTGTTGTGAGTATTGAAGGGTGGAACCTGGAAGGTAGTTTGGATGAGTTTACATCCCTTGAAGTCACTTTTATAATGCGGGGCCGGGGTTGTTTCTCCAAAGCTGAATTGGATCGTATGGGGCATGACCCCCTGTTGTAACCATCCCATTCCCTCGGTTATCTATCAATTCCATGTCTTCCTTGACCCCAAAAGATGAACTTCATGAGCTGTTAGTGGACCGACTTGATGCGGCCACGGCTCAGAGCCTCGATGAGCAACTCAGGGACCGGCATCTCCGGACGTCTGTCCGGGAGTTACTGATTGAATTAAAAAAGATTTCATCAAAAATACAGGGGGAAGCCGTATGGGCCATGGGTGAGGTGAATCGAAGGGGATGCTTAGCCAGTGTCATTCCGTGGATGGATTTAGGTATTACATTCGCACAAGCCTCTGGCGCACTCGGTCTAAGATATTTCAAAGAAAGCCCCATGATTCTAGGATTTCTGGAAAAAGAGGCGAATCGAGACGAACTGTTGACTCATGTGCTGGAGCTGGCTGATGCATCAATGGAGTCCGCTCCACAATGTGCGTACGAATGGTTCAAGGTGCTTCCTCAGTTGTGTGGGGAGATTGCCCTTCCTGAGATCCAGGAATGGGCTCGACTAGGGATGGAGCTGTCCGAATGGAATTATGTGTTAGGTAATGAATTTTTCCGGGAGTGTCCTTCCATTGCTAAAGCTGTTCCCTTAGGATCGGCAAAGTCCTGGATTGGATTTGGCATGAAGCTCATGGTCCAAAACAGTCTTGGGAAGCCTGATTACATTGGAACCTTGGAGTTTTTTCGAACCAGTCCAAGTTTATTTCTTGAGATCAATGATGAGCCTGTCAAGCAAGGGATCATTGATCTCGGTACGAGTCTCGCGAATCATTCTCCCGAACAGGCAGTGGTTTTTTTGGCTAAAGCTCCGGAAGTGTTGAACAGGGTTTCGACGGTCGAGTGGAAGATTCGAATCTTGAAATTCGGCCTTCTTGTAGCGGATCGGGATCCCGAGGCTACTCTCGCGTATTTTGCTCAGGCTTCCGAGGTGGTCGTCTTGGATGGCAAAGAAGGCGATTCCGCAGTATTTGACGCGTGGTTTGGTCAGGGGATGGAGGCCCTGGAATATAGCGTTGAGGCTGGACGAGCCTTTTTTGGTCTGGAAACGCGACAGGCCTGTTCAGCAGTAGAACAGGCGATGAGCGGAGTATCGCTTCGTCAAGTCGCCCGATCATTGAAAATGTTTGCCAGGGCGTTATGTGGGGAAGATGTGGCCATAGAGGGGCTTTCTGAGGGAGGAGGAGGTACGGTCGACGTCAGTCACATGACAGCGAATCCAGTCTCCGGGAAAGCGCAAGTGAGCGCGGATGGGAAAACGGTATATCTTCCCTTGGTTATGAGACGATCGGAGACTCGAGAAGCGAATCGACGATGGTATACCGTCATGGTGGCTCATGAAGTTGGACATGTGGAATTTGGAACTTATGCGCTCTCGCCTGAGGTGTTGCAACGGGTGGCTACCGGGGTACAGACCCGATACGACAAAGAAATTTTCAGCCGGAATAAATCCGCTCACACATTGGGAGATCTCTTTCAACGCTATCCGCAACCCGAGATTATCCGGGATTTGTGGGAAATTGTGGAAGATGCTCGAATTGACTTCTTGCTCGGTCATGAATACCCAGGACTAAAAGAGGATTTAAGGTGTTTGACAAAGGAGGGGATGGAGCTTCGCACGCTTTCCCATGGCATGACGGCTCGTGAGATTGTGCTGGACGCAATGTTGTTGCTGTTTGCAGGGTTCACCAAGGATGACTTTACTCGTCCGGGACTACAAGAGGTGATTGATGATATCTGGCAAATTGCCAGAAGGATTTTACACCCTACTGCAACTGTCGATGAATCGGTGGAACTAGCCGATCGGCTCTATCAGGAATTGGAGCGCCAGATTGGAAACCTGGGAAACCATAATCAACGTCTTGAACCCTTTTCCGATAATTCCGGATTCTCTGATTCAGGCGGCCAACCCGAAGCGGCTGAACACTTAGAAGAGGCTTATCAGCCTTTGAGTAACTGGGGGTATCGCGGCATTCTCAATCCAGATTATGTCAAAGGAGAGGAAGAGGAGAAAAAGGCGTCGAGCGGGCAGACCGGAGGGCAACAGAATCAAGATGCCCAGATGGGTAAAAATGCTGGGGGAGATTCACCAAACCAATTTGAGCGTCAACTTCCTCATCAACCCGATCCTTCGCAAGATCCTAAGAAACCAACCTTTGGTGAATCGCCTATGCAACAATGGTTTCAACCCACGCTTCGTCCGAGCGATGGACAACAGGGGACTCGCCTTCGTGATGGAGAGTATCTCTATGAAGAGTGGGATGGGATGGTCCGTGACTATCGACCTCATTGGTGTCGTGTGATGGAGCAGCCAGGCCGTGAAGGGGCATCCGACTTTGTGGATGAAACGTTTCAAACGTATGGTCCGATGGTACGACTTATTCGCCGGTATTTTGAAGCGATTCGTCCGGAAGCCTTTCGTCGTATGGGACGCCAATCCCATGGGGAGGACATTGATTTGGATGCCTTGGTGAATTGGGTGGTTGATCGACGGCAAGGAAACGATTCTTCTGATCAAGTGTATGCCACAAGGCAAAAGCGTGATCGACAGGTTGCGGTGGCGTTTCTGGTGGATATGAGTGGATCAACCGGACGCCAGATCGGAGCTCGAGCGCGTCCCGTCATCGATATTGAAAAAGAAGGCTTGATCCTGCTCTCAGAAGCTTTGTCAGCAATTGGCGACCAATATGCGATGTACGGTTTTTCCGGACAATCTCGGCAATCGGTAGACATTCACGTCTTGAAGGATTTTGCCCAACGACCGGGGGGGCGGATTGGGTTAAAAATCAGCGGCGTGACTTCCAAACAACAAAACCGTGATGGTGCGGCGATACGACATGCCACGCAAAGATTGAAACAGCAAGCGGCAAAAGTCCGGCTTCTCATCCTGATCAGTGATGGGAAACCCTTAGATGATGATTATGCAGATGAATATTCCTTGGAAGACACCAAAATGGCACTTCGTGAAGCCCGTCTTCATGGCATCCATCCGTTCTGCATTACCATTGATCAAGCTCCGACCGATTATGTGAAACGGATGTATGGGGAGATTGGGTATGTGGTCGTCGATGAAGTCGAATCACTTCCGATGAAGTTGCCAAAAATTTATCAACGACTTACGGCCAGATGAGTTGAGATGGGAGAGGTATGACCAGTTTATCTTCACACCCTGATGTGCCACCGTGGTTGTATAAGTTGTTTACCGGACATCAATATCCGTATGTTCGACGGCAAGCGAAGTTTGACCGGAAAGATCGGCAGGAGGACGGAGAACGGTCCGAGCCGACCAAGGATGAGATTCGTGAAAAATTTTGGGAAGTCTTTCCTCGCTGTTCGACCAAAATGCTTCAAGAGGTGAAGGTCGGCATGATTGTCGCTTTCAAAGAATTAGGAGGCTATGAGGCTGGAACCTACCAGGAATTTATCGACCATCCGGAAGAGTTTTTGAGTCGTGAATATGGTAAGAAAAAAATCAAGGTGAATTTTTATGATGGGGATAATTTTGTGTGTACGATCAACTTTAAAGTCGCAGGGTGGACGAGCCATGACGATGATTAAACCCGCATGGCTGGCGACCCCTTCAAAGGGATGGGTGGTTTCATGAGCCGTATCAAAGTAACTGTGGTGGGGGCTGGAAATGTTGGAGGGTCCATAGCGCAACGGTTGGCAGAAAAAAATTGGTACGACATTGTGCTGGTCGATATCGTCGGGGGTCTGCCGCAGGGCAAAGCCTTGGATTTGGTCGAAGCCGGACCAATTTGTGCCTACGATTCCGCCGTCACGGGAACGAATCATTATGAGGCGACCAAAGATTCTGACGTTGTCGTAATCACGTCAGGCGTGCCTCGCCGGCCGGGGATGAGCCGGGAAGAATTATTGGAAACCAATACCAAAATCGTGTCAGCCGTCGTCCGTGAGACGGCCAGACGTTCCTCTGATGCCATTTTCATTATCGTCTCCAATCCTCTTGATGTGATGACGCACGTGGCGCATCGGGTGAGTGGATTTCCCAGGAACCGGGTCCTTGGGATGGCGGGCGTGTTGGATTCGGCACGATTCCGGTCCTTTATTGCGGAAGCTTTGCAGGTCTCGGTCGAAAATATTCACGCGATGGTTTTGGGGGGACATGGCGATTCGATGGTGCCCTTGAATCGATATACCACGGTGGCAGGGAGGCCGGTGACCGAATGGTTGTCGGCAGAAGCATTAGAAGCTCTCATTAAGCGGACTCGCGAGGGAGGAATCGAAATCGTCAATCTGCTCAAGACAGGGAGTGCCTATTATGCCCCGGCAGCCTCCGTCGTAGAAATGGTTGAGGCAATCTCTAAAGATCAAAAGAAAATTCTTCCCTGTGCGGCTTTATGCGCAGGGGAATATGGTTTTCATGACCTCTTTCTGGGAGTGCCGGTGAAATTAGGGGCAGGCGGGGCGGAAGAGATAATTGAATATGCGCTCACTCCACAGGAGCAGGCGGCTCTAGAGGCTTCAGCCGAGGCCGTTCGGGAATTGTGTGGACAGGTGGATCAAATAATGAAAAAGACCTCCTAACGTGATGGATGGCATGACGAATTTGCTCATCATGTTTCCTCACTAAACAGACGTGCGTTCTGATCGTGCTAATTCCTTGACGACTTTAACAACCCGTTCGTATAGTGAGTCGTGCTCGTACTCTTGACCTGCCTTGACGCCCGATTTCCCTTGGAAACAGGGAAGGAAATTTGGTTGTTCGAGGAAGGGATTTGTATTAAAAACCGTAAGGCAATTGTTGCAAATTATCGATACAGGCATGTGGGGCCAAACCATTGATCAAGGGGGCTTCGGTGGATAACGCATTCGCACCTCGGGTATTGCGGGAGGTAGGTGGTGAACCATGGGAAATTGAACCATATCGCCAACAAGGTGGGTATGAGGCTTGGGTTCAGTGTGTCACCAAGAATGATCCGCAGACCCTTATTGCCCGATTGAAAGAGGCGCATCTTCGGGGACGGGGAGGCGCCGGATTTCCGACCGGACTGAAATGGGATAAGGTGGTTAATCATCGCGTCAAAGAACGATATTTCGTTTGTAATGCCGGAGAGCACGAACCTGGCACGTTCAAGGATCGGTATTTGCTTCGTCACCATCCTCACCAAATTCTGGAGGGATGTCTGATTGCGGCCTACACCGTTGGAGCGAAGGCAGCCTATATCTATTTAAATCATGAGTTCACGGAAGAACGAGCCATTTTTGAACGGGCTAAAGAACAAGCCACTATCCAAGGATTGATGGGAAAGAATTTTCTCGGAACAGGCCTCAATCTGGATATTGAAATTTTTGACGGATATGGCAGTTACGTGGCCGGTGAAGAAACCGCGATGTTGGAATCGATGCAGGGGCGTCCGGCGCAGCCCAAGCAAAAGCCGCCCTTTTATCCCACGGAATTTGGACTGCATGGCAAGCCGACCTTAGTCAATAATGTTGAAACGCTGTCAAATATTCCCCAACTCTTACGGAACGGACCGGACTGGTTTCGCCAAGTGGGAACCAGTACCACGCCAGGGACGATGTTATTTTCGCTCAGTGGGGCGGTGAATCGCCCCGGTGTGTATGAACTGCCGTTAGGGACGCCCATCCGACATTTGATTGAGGTGTGTGGTCAAGGCGTGCTGAACGGACATGGTGTCAAAGCTGTGTTCCCCGGTGGGCCGTCATTTTCCATGGTGGGAGCGGATCAATTAGATTTACCCATGGATTTTGATTCGCTCAAGAAAGCCGGCACCGGATTGGGGTCTGCCGGTGTCATTGTGGTTGATGATGCCATGTGCATGGTGGAGCAAACGCTCAAGTTTTCGGGGTTTTTTGAACGGGAAAGTTGCGGGCAATGTCCACCCTGCCGAATTGGCACTCAAGAATTAGCTATTCTCATGAGAAAAATTGAAGATGGATCAGGAGAGGAGCGTGATCTGGCCAAGCTTTTACAGATTTGTGGATTTGTCAAAGGCACCGGATTTTGTACCCTGGTCACGGGAGCGGCGGTCCTGGTACAAAATAGCTTACGCCTGTTCCGTCATGAATTTGAAGACCATATTCGACTGGGGCGATGTCCGTATACACCTGCTCCGGTTGTTGCTGAATAAGGAGGAGACGGTATGCCCCGCGTCACATTTCTTCATCCCGAAGGTAAGTCTGGTGAAGTTTCCGAAGGTCTTTCCCTCTTGGAGGTTGCGGAGCAACTCGGATTCCCCTTGAATCATGATTGTGGCGGCAACGCCTCCTGCACGACCTGCCGTGTGGATGTGATTGCAGGCGAAGAGAATCTTTCTGATATTGACTTTGATGAGCAGGATTTGCTCGATCGGGAAGCGCTGACTGAGCCCTATCATCGATTAGGCTGTCAGGCTCGAGTGTTTGGGGATGTGATTGTGCAAGTTCCGGAAGAAAAATGGGGTGAGGCTGAATTTGAACGATCTGCGTAAATGTGCTGTTTCCCCACGAGAGGGTGGGATGTGAGTTCCCACCATGGTCGTATTTTTTACTACACCCTTCATAAAATAAAAGATTGCTGAGACCGACTGTTATGCCGACCACCGCCTCGTCTATCACCAGAACCTATCGGTTTTGCGCTGCCCATCGTTTGCATACCGATCAATTGCCAGACGAAATCAATAAAACTATTTTTGGAAAATGTAATAATCTGAACGGGCATGGGCATAATTATACGATTCTCGTGACGGTGACCGGAGAATTAGATATGCGTACAGGGTTAATCACAAACGTGGATGCCTTGGATCAACTCGTGAAAGACAGGATTGTCGATCGTTTTGACCATCAACATCTCAATTTTGATCCCGCCTTTGCACAAGTCACCACAACCGGTGAGAATTTGGCGCGTTTGATTTGGGATCTGCTGGTTGATCAGATTCCTTCCGGGCAATTGGAGAAAATTGGGGTAATTGAAACCAGAGATAATTTTTTTGAATATATTGGCACTCCCAGAGCGCCCAGCAATTCTTCCATCGGAAACAGGATAAAGGAGCACTAATGCCGACCAAGCCGAAGCGGCCCTCATCCATCAAGCCACGGGCGCTGGGTCAAGACACCAGCGAGGCCGTCCAAACGCCCAATCTCGCGAATCTGGAAATCATTGTAAAGCAACTCCTGGAGAATTTGGGTGAAAATCCACGCAGGCATGGTTTAACCGATACTCCCAAGCGGGTGGCCAGATCCCTGACCTTTCTTACCAAAGGCTATCAACAGGATATCGATGAATTACTGAATGGGGCACTATTCCCTATTGAATATGATGAGATGGTCATCGTGCGCGATATTGATTTTTTTAGCCTTTGTGAGCATCACCTTCTTCCGTTTTTTGGGAAATGTCACATTGGGTATATTCCCAATAAGCACGTGGTGGGGCTCAGCAAAATCCCACGGGTTGTCGATGCCTTTAGTCGTCGGTTGCAAGTCCAGGAACGGTTGACGGTCCAGATTGCCCATACCCTTCACACGAAGCTCAAGCCGCGTGGGGTGGCTGTTGTCATGGAAGCACGGCATCTCTGTATGAGTATGCGTGGGGTAGAAAAACAGAATACCGTGGCGGTCACCAGTGAGATGCTTGGTGTGTTTCGTAAACAGCAGCAAACCCGTGACGAATTCCTTAAGCTCATCCGCCAGCGCGGATGCGACGGTGATTAGATGGCCCTCTTTACCCTCGGCTCCGTTCATAAAGCGCGGGTGTCTGCATTTTTCTAAAAATTTGATTCTTTTAACCGATTCAGGTTAAATGCGACATCATTGATTTTTCATAGATGTTCCCACGGAAGGGCGTGTCGCGCAGGAGGCGCCGGTCTCATCCGTATTTTTTCTTTCTGATTTTGTGTTTGGTCTGGGGTGATAGGTTCTCTTTTTGGTTTTCCCTGAATTTCCTTCCCGTTAGGCCTGTCTTTTCTCTCATTCTTTAATTCCAATCAACCCCTGCATCGGATGTTTTTCTAATCAATTTGGCCTTGCGGTAATACTGATAACCGGTGTGTCGTGAGAAAGCTCCGAAGGGCTTCATTGAACGCGGCAGGTTGCTCGAAGTTCGATAGATGGCCGGCTCCAGGGATGGTGACCAAGATTGAACCGGTTATTCGGTTGGTCATATAGTGAGACTCTGAGACGGGGGTAGCGACATCATTTTCGCCCACAATGACCAAAGTCGGGCAGGTGATTGTGGAGAGCAGGTCTGTTGAATCAGGTCTGGCAGCCATAGCCACCAAATCGATGACAATGGCCGCCGTTGATGTTTGAAGAATCATCTGTCGAACCTGCTCCACAATTTCAGCATGATCCTTAATGGTTGAAGGGGCCAGAAGCTTGGGGAGCATGATATCGGCAATCGCAGAGGGCCCATCTTTGAAAGCCACTTCGGCCATGGATTGACGTCCGGCTTTGCCTTCCTCACTATCGGCTTGAGCTCTCGTATCGGCTAAGACCATCCCTAGTATCCGATCAGGGTAATGTCTATACAGCGAAAATACGGTATATCCGCCCATGGACAAGCCGATAAACACGGCTCGAGCAATCCCCAGATGATCAAGGAGGCAGATAATGCTCTTGGCGTAACCGTCCAACGTATCATTCCACAAGACGATGTCGGATTCTCCATGCCCTGGAAGATCGATGGTGATCACTCGATACGTGTCTGTCAGTGCGTCGACTTGAGGTTGCCACATGGCCTTGGACAAGGGAAACGCATGGACGAACACCAGAGGAGTGCCTTCACCCTGGTCGGTATACCCGACTATGCATTTCTTGATGACCGTCTTCACCAATCCCTTCTCTTTCGTCCATGGTATCGACCCATTTTATTTTTGCGAAATTAAATGAAAAAGCCATCTTCTGGTTTCATTTGCGGGTGCAAGGCCGATGGTTATAGCATACTGAGGTCAGGAAGGAAAAATGAAAGCGAGTGCCAGAAATGCCTGGGGGTTACGTGAATTTTTATGGAATTATTTGAGTCAGAGTCGCAGGAAGATCTGTTTCCTGTTCAGGAACCTTCCTATGCACGCCACGCTCCATTAGCGGAGAGGATGCGACCGCAGAATTTTGACGAGTTTGTGGGA
>JAGQKG010000074.1 GCA_020430245.1 Nitrospira sp. | reverse complement strand
CTTGCCATTTCCCTTTGCCTGCTACGGGGTTACCGCATCGCTCTCCCCTCAGGGGAAAGGGGTTAGAATGATTTGCAAACATTTTCTCCTCTGAATACCCCATGGTCTTGCCACGGGGATCTTTGCTCGGTTTGAACATTGTCATAACTAGGAGCATTAAGCGATCAGGGGAGCAATGCACCCGTAACGCGTATGAGTAACATCATTGCAGGAAATTCAGTGAAAGCCTCATAAAAGGTCTTTCATGGTAGTGATCATGCTATTCATATCCTTTTCATTCATACCTTGGTGGATGGGGAGGAGAATCAGGTTATCATAAAGAAATTTTCCGTCAGGGTAATTATGAAGATTCAAAGACGGGTGTATGACACCACCCCATGTAAAAGCGGGCACCCCTTTTGAGCGAAGAAGAATATGAAAATTCGTCCGACCTGGTACCAAAACTGGAACGACCCATGGACACATCCCAGGTGAGAATTCCTTGAAAAATGGTATTACTCCTGGCAGTGCTCCTTTGTTGATTGTGTCAAGCAAGTAAGCGGCATTGAAATATCGTTTTTCTATTATTGAAGTTAGATTTATCCGTCTTAAGAGGTATTTAGAGATTTTCGACATGCCTTGGTTTACAGATCCGATCTGAAAAGATGGGCTGTCGTAACTGGCAGGTAAGTGTTGGGGCGAAGATTCTCCCAATCTAATGATAGCTTTATACGCTGAAGATAACGTGTTAAACACACGGACAGTCAGTTTTTGAAAACTAGGAACATGGTCTGCCAATAATTGTTCGAAAAGATTGATGGCCACTTTAGCTTGGGTAAAATTATTACTGTTTTCCTCAAGGAGATCTGCCGTAATGTTGGAATTGTTGATCACAAGCATACCGCCATCTTTGATAGGAAGAAATTTCCTCCAACTGAAAACACTGATATCGCCCATACTTCCCAAAGGAATTCCGTCATCTTCACCGACAAGGACATGGGCGCAATCTTCTATTAAATAGAGGCCATGGTGCTTGGTCAGGTTTAAATATGGTGCCACAGTCTGAGGAAATCCGAAATAATGAATCATGACAATGGCTTTGGTTTTCGTATGAATTTTTGATTCCAGGTGTTCGACATCAACATGACAATCTCGACGTATATTGTAAAAAACAACCTTTAAGCCAAATTGAATGATGGGCTCAACGAGCGTATTACAGTGGTAGGCAGGAACAAGTACCTCATCCCCTGGTTGCAGTCGAAGTGCCTTAAGACCTTGATAGAGGGCATTTCTCGCTAAAAACCAATAAGAGGTTGGATGAGTAGGAATGGGGGATGGCAGTATGGTTTGCTTGGTAAGGGAAAAGAGTGTGCTCCAAGGCAAAATAGGGTCTTTTGGAAAAAGATAATCCATATTTTTTATGGGTCGCTTTTTAACCCGCTATTTCCGGGGCTTTTCCCAGAGTGATCCAGAAGATGCCGGATTTTGTGAGCTTCCAAAACGAAAAATACCCTTCTAATATGGCTGGCAGCAGCCACTGAGAATTTCAAGACATTCAAGACGATTTTCGTGGAAAATTTCACCAAGAGGACATTGCGAGCGGATCTGTGTTGAAATATTCCACCAATGTGTTTGTCGGTATAAAAGATAGCAGCCTTAAGGACGAAGCCTTGAAGATGTCGAGATGGCAGTTGTGTCTGATCATAGTGTGCGCCGGATGTATTCATTCAACGTGTCGGATTCATGCGGTGGGCCATACCCTCGCCGAAGGCTGGGTAGAAGAATCGGACTGGACCGACCGCACCAACTCTCTGCGCCTTGCACATCACTTGCGCCATTTCACTCAGCATGCTGCAAGGAGCAGTCACCATGTCGAAACCGCACTCCTTTGCGAGCGCTACCAGCTTGGTGTTTTTGTCGTGTCCATCCCGAGTGCCTTTTCAGAGTAGACATGTTTGCCTGACTCCAATGCGCCTTGGTCAAGGTGACGTCTCCCCCAAAAAGGAGATTAGCTTAGCACCAGAGTAGGATGGCAGCTTCAGTGGTTCGACCCGATAAGGAGGGGACCCCTGAAGCCCTTAAAATTCTCGGAGGACCAGGTCATCGATGCCCTTCGCCAAAGTGAAGCCGGCACCTCGGTGGGCGATGTCTGTCGGCAACGGAGCGTGGCGGAAGCCCCGGTTGATGTGTGGAAGAAAAAGTACGTCCATCTGGGCGTGAGCGCACTGCGGCGCCTCCGGCAATCGGAGGAAAAAAATGGTCGGTTGAAGCGCTTCGTCGCCGATCTCTCGCTGGACAACCATATGCTATCGGAAGCCTTACGGAAAAAAGTCTGAGGCCCGCCCGGCGCCGAGCATGAGTGCAGTGGTTTCAGGGGACGTTCTGGGTGAGTTGTGCGCAGGCCTGTCGCTTCGCGCAGTTTACCCGTTCTTCGTGGTATCGACGGGGTCGAGCGAAGGATCAATCAGCCTTAGGCCGCCGCATTCGTGATCTGGCGCATACGCGTCCACGGTTTGGCTATCTGCGGCTCTGAGGCCTCTTGCGTCGCGAAGGCTGGCTGGTGAATCGAAAGCGGGTCCGCCGCCTCTATCGACTGGAAGGGCTCCAACTCCGTATGCGGGGCAGGAGGCGAAAGCATATTGCGCTACATCGGGGGCCCGCTCCCATGCCTGTGAGGCCGACCGAGCGTTGGAGCATGGATTTCGTGCAGGATACGCTGGCGGATGGTCGTCCATTTCGGATTCTCACCGTCGTCGATCACTGGAGTCGGCAGAGTCCGGTGCTGGAGGCAGGGTGTCGGATGTCGGGAGAAAACTGGTGGGCCAGGCCTTGGAGCGCGCGCTAAACGGGAAACCGGGTCCGCGGTCGATCACCGTGGCTCACGGCACGGCATTTCAATCCCGCGCACTGGAAGATTGGGCCTAGCGGCGTGGCGTGCAGCTCGACTTCATTCATCCGGGCAAACCGGTGGAAAACGCCTTTATTGAATCCTTTAACGGACGGTGGCGGAACGCATGCTTGAACATTCATCAGTTCCAGTCTCTCGACGAGGCCCGAACGACCATGGCAGCCTGGCGATTGGACTATACTCAGCGCCGCCCGCATAACTCACTCGGGCACCTGACCCTGAATGAGTTTGTGAAGCAACATCAGGGCAATCTATCGGCTGAAGCCCCCTCTGTTCTGGTTAAGACCTGTCCCGAAAGGGGGCCACTTCTCAGCATTGCAAACATTGAGTAGCTATTGCATGTCGTTCCACATTGGAATTTCACAGCACAAGTGACGCCTTATAGTTTCGAGTGCGTCGTCAATTGCTTCGGCACGGTGCTGATACACCGCAAATATACATCTAACGGTTGGGTCATCTAGATTCATTCGTATTGACCTATCAAACCAACATTCATTCAAAACCGTAGTCCGGCTGCTGAGACTTTTGGTCTTTTCCTGTGGACGCAATTGCGCCATTTCCTAGAGTGCCCAAGGATGGTTGGGAAAGCCCGCAGCGGGTATTAGAGATCATCCGAAATGACCCCGTCATATCTCTTTTAAGATTAGCACCAAACGCACTATCTGAGCTTGGACGGACATCGCTGAACTGATAACGAGGACCATTAGAATCCGATAGGCACGGGAAAGTCTAACCATTTCTTGATTCCCATGAAGTGTTCAAACTAAATCAGTTGGGATTCTTTCCGGCAATTTTTTTTGCGAATAGCTTTGTGTTTTTCGCTAAATCGACAGCCATTTTGATTATTTCGCTGCGATATAGGTTGATATCGTACCATTCCCGATAATTTGTCGCCCAGCCGAGATCAGCTGGAGACGCCTTGGTGTACATTTCCGCAATTTTGTATTTTCCGCTACCGCAGTAATTCTTTAGGAAGAAATAATCCAACAGACGTCCAGGACTCAGTTTTGACATTTCCTGTTTATAAGTCGTTTTCAGTACAATGACTGTACGGTTCCCGCCGACACAGATCAGCGAAGCTGCGGGCTGCTTATCCAAATATAGCTGAGCAGTAATCGCATCCCCTGTAGCCGAAAATTTCTTCAAAAGTTGCTTGTAGAATTCCCCTTGCTGATTATTTCCGTGTATCGCTGTTCCAGCCGCCCCTTTCCAACCTAGGCTTTCAAGTTGGCCATGCAGAACAATGGCGTCGCTGATAGTGGCCCAGTCAGTATTGAACTCAACACTTATTTGGACATCCTCCGCCGCGATGTATTCCATTGTCTTTCGTAACTGTCGTCGCAAATTTTTAGACCGGCTGGCCCAATAATCCTCAAAGTTCTGCCTTAAGTCAATCGAATAGGTCGTACCGTAGGGATCAACATCGGTGGCGCCAAGCTCCACCAGCTCATCAAACGGCTGTAAGCGTGGGTCAACCTTTGGGATTTTTAACAACCAGCAAAATCCAGGCAATGCCCTCATCAAACTGGACATCACCTCTTTCGTGTTTATTCCAGGAGAAATAAGGAATGGACTCAGGCAGGCTTGTCCCGGAACGAACATAGTCCAGACACCGAAATGCAAGGGCCTGACCAGGGCGGCTGCAATACACTCGTTTTTGTCCGAGCAAATGCCAAGTAATTCGGATCCGTTTCCGAAATAATTCGTAAGCAGACCAAGAAATCTCTGGTCAAGAGCCGGACCGCTTCCCGTTACTTGAAAATTGAGCTTATGCCAACTGTCCAGAGCATCTTTGGATGCACTACTGTATGCGCAAAAACTCCAATCCATGGCTCCATTCCTATGCGATATCATACCTTTGATTCAACCTAATCACTAACTTCGCCAGTTCTTTTAGGTCCACAGGACTGATGACAGATGGCACGGCAATTTTAATTTGGGCACTCAGAATTGAAATGGCTTACATCAAAACTCGGTCTGAAATAATCTCCACGCTAGACTTGCCAGACCTCTTCTCGAAGAGCTTTTTCAAATTAGGAATATTTGTTACTAATGGAAACATATCCACAAACCCAAACATGGGTTTCGTGGAGGGAGCTGCTTCAAATTTCGACTAGCCTTGGCACACATTCATTATCGGTCCAATCGCATTTTTGGTGGAGTGAGTTCCACAAACCCGTTTTGTGCTATTCCTGGAGAGGTAGGAGGGCACCAAGATCGCTGAACAGGCCCCGTCTTTACATACATGCTTCTTAACGGGAAATCTTCCAAAAACACTAAATGAAGGCCCCCCTATTGAAAAACCTAGAAACTTCACATAACAGTCTAATCTCCGAGTGGCTCTACTCTGGATTTCCCATTAACGACAAAGAGCCATGCGACTCCATCTCAACACGGATCTCTATTATCAGGCATCATGTCAGATCCCATCCACTCCACCAAAATTGCAGGTTTTCCATATTACAGAGATCTATAATTTTTATTTTTACTCAAGTTTCGCAAGAGCTTCTGTAAGACGTGGAGAATTAGGGGAGTATTCTAGAGCACGATTAAGTACTTTCCGTGCTTCCTCCATTTTTCCATTTTTCGAATATAACTTGCTTAGTTCAATGTATGAAAATACATAATCTGGCTTTAGTTGAATTGCAGACAAAAAAGAATGAGTGGCTTCAGCATCTCTTTCAAGCGAAGACAATGTCATACCCTTCCTTGAAAGAATTTCGGGCTTCAAAATAAAGTGATCGGATACGCGTTTCAAAACATAATCAAACTCTGTTAGTGCGCTACCAAGATAATATTTATACTGATTTTCAACAGCGATGTTAAGGGTAGCTAGAAGCATCTTATCAAGTCCCCAGCAATAGTGATGGGTATGCCTCCAACCTTCCCCAAGATACTCCTTATACCTATCGGCATGAGGACTACCGGCTCGTGAACCTCCCTGCATATATGCACAATACTCAGGCAGAATTTTCAATTTAATCTTTCTTTCAAAATCTTTTATCTCCCAATTGTCTGAATAGGAATTATTTGGGGAGAAAATCATACCCAATACGGTAAAACTAAATACCAGAAGAAGTTTAAAACGTGCTCTAGGTAACATGTTGAAGTGAACGACCCCCACTACCAGAATTTAAATGCACTCAATTTTTAATATCACCGCATATCAATAAATAAATCATCGATGGTTCCTCGCCGACGAATCAGACGAGGAGTCCCATTTTCAATCAGGACTTCTGGTGGCGAACAATGGCTTAAAAAGCTCATTGGACTTGAAGTCCGCCCATAGGCTCCAGACTGGAATACCCCGACCAAATCTCCGATTTGTGGAACGGGGATACGAATATCTCTAGCAATCGTGTCTAAAGGGGTACATAAGGGACCGACAATATTCACAATCTCTTCTGCTGGTTGATTGAATTTAGTCAGAACTGCAACGGGAAAATTCCTTTTGATAACTTGGCCTAAGTTGCCCGAAGCAGCCAAATGATGGTTCATTCCACCATCAATCACGACAAATTTTTTGTTGCGGGAAACCTTTATGTCAATGACCCTGGCAATATACACTCCCGCATCTCCCACCAAATAACGGCCGGGTTCTATCAGAAACCGAGTTCCCTCAAAATTTTTATCTGATCTAACTTGCGCCATAAGATCCAAAAGCCCATTTTGCAACGCTCTCATATCCAAAGCATGATCATTCGCGAAATAGGGAATCCCTAAGCCACCGCCAAAATCAACGGTCTGTAGTGGGCATTGCAGTTGGTTGGCAATTGACCTGGCAAGCTCGAACCCCTTTTTGTATTGGTTGAGCAATACCATATGGTCAAGAATCTGTGTGCCTGAAAATAAATGGATTCCTCGAAATTCAACATGCGGAGTATTTGCTATTGTTTCGAGGGCACGGTCTAACAACTCTTCATCAATTCCAAACTGGGTCGGCTTCCCACCCATTCTCATGGCACCGCCTTGAGCGTGCTGATTGGGATTAACTCTGATGGCAACATTTGCCGTCACGCCAAGCTTCTTGCTGATATCTCCAATGCGCTCAATTTCTACGAAAGATTCTGCATGGATCTCTCCAATATTTTTGCTTAAGACTAACTCCAAATCGGATACGCTCTTGCCTGGCCCCGCAAAAAGAATATCCACGGGTGAACATCCAGCATCAATTGCTTGAAAAAACTCCCCCGAGGAAGCGATTTCTAATCCACAACCCTTCGTAAGAAAAAACTGTATGAATGCGCGTGTTGGATTGGCCTTCACTGAGTAACAAATTCCAAACTCTGGAGGAAAGGTCCTCCGCAAGAGCTTCCATTTGCTCTCAAGAACTTCCCTATCATAGGCAAAAAATGGTGTCCCAAAATCTCTGGCCAGCAACGAGCTTGAAACTCCACCAATTTCTAATTCTCCTCCTGCAATAGAAAAATTTTGCAAAATCCGATTGAGGAGATCATCCATTAATTGGCTGCCCCCAGTTTGTTTTGTAAGAATGGATAATCGATTTTTCCATGAGGAGTCTTGGGCAATGCAGCGACGATTTCGATCGTTCTAGGCACCATGTAGCCTGGCAGGCGTTCCCGACAAATGGTGATCAAATCAGAGGAATCTACATGTCCCCCATCTTTTCCAACCACAAAAGCTTTGATAGCCTGGCCTAGAAACTCATCAGGAATCCCGATAACGGCCGCTTCCTGTACCCCTTCAATGTGGTGAAGCACCTGTTCAATTTCCGTCCTGCTAATACGATATCCCGAGGATTTAATCATTGAATCTCGACGGCCAATAAAATATAGGAATCCCTCTTCATCCGTTTTCACTAAGTCTCCAGAATAACAAACGAGTTCACGGCCACCGAGTTCTGGGGGAAGCAGGGGATTCGGACGTAGGATTTGAGCTGTGAGTTCTGGTCGCCCCCAATATCCCATAGAAATGGTGGGTCCTCTATGAACAAGTTCGCCGATTTCCCCAACCTGACAGGGGCCTCCTTGCTCGTTGAGCACCAGAATTTCGGTATTAGGTATGGCCTTTCCCATGGAGGTGGGACGAAGATCCAGCTCTTCAGGTGGAAGATACGTCGATCTGAACGCTTCTGTGAGTCCATACATCAGGAAAATTTTTGTTCCAGGAAGGACCTGGCGAAGCATAGCCAACACTTTCTGTGGCATAGCCCCACCAGTATTCGTGATATAACGGAGATGTGGAAGAACTTGGACGTGTAAAGTGGACTTGGGCTGTGTGAGAAGATTCCATAACGTGGGAACTCCTGCCAGACCAGTAATGTGCTCTGTGATCAATTTCCGCACAATCTCCTTGGCAAACACAAAATTCATTAAGACCAACGTAGCACCCTGCTGAAACGCCGTCATCAACTGGTTCAACCCAACATCAAAACTAAATGGAAGAACAGCCAAAATACGATCAGTCTGCGTAATCGCAAGATAATCAGACACAATTGAGCTTCCAACAACAACATTGGCGTGACTCAACATCACTCCCTTTGGTTTTCCTGTGGAACCGGATGTATACATAATCGCCGCCAAATCCCGGTCAGTCCCTCCATAATGATCTGCTTCATCTCTTGAACTGGTGCACAACTCGCCAAAGGTTATCAAGCGAAGCTCGGATTTTGCCGAGCATCCGTTTCCAACAAGGATAACGAGTTCAAGATTTCGAAAATCCTTTATCACATCGTACAGCATGGCCAATTTTTCTGGATCCACTATCAGCGCTTTCATCCCACAATCATTGGCGATATGTACAACTTGGTCAGGTACCAACTGGTGGTGGATTGGGACAAACACTCCACCTCTTTGAGCAATCCCGAAAAATGAAATCACTTGAGGAATTGACGGCTGGAGCCATACACCAACTCGGTCTCCCCGTTGCACACCCACCTTGGAAAAACCACCAGCTATCCTCGACGCCTTTTCCGCCACTTCGGCATAGCTCAATCGATCATCCCCACACACTAACGCTTCTTTATCCGGAACACATCGTGCGCGTGTATGAAGTAAATGGCTAATAAGAAAATCCATGTCCCCTCACATTCAATTGACACCCAACGAATAAAATTTCAAGACAAGGGAGAACCAAGCAATGTGGTGATAGTGCGAAAAGATCTTTGAAAAAATTTTGGCCTAGGTGCCGGTCCAAGAATAAGCTGACCGACCACGATTGCACCGAATTTCTCCAGATTCTCCTATCCTTTTCGTGAAAGAGTCCCCTGCTTCGCCTTAAACGATTGGACAATATGAATCAAGTCTGCACAACCTCGCTCAGGTCGCTATTCTCGGACAGGCTCCTGCCTTTCACATGCTTTTGCTCCTACCTGACTCTGCAGCACCGCGCTTTTTATTTATGAAGGCAGAAATACTTTCAATTGATTCAAAATGTTCTGGAACCAACTCTTCATCATCCACGGTAAGGTCAAATGTTTGCTCCAAAATCGTCACGACATCCAAAATCCCCAAGGAGTCCAAGAGGCCACCACTCAAAAGTTGATCAGTACTGCCTAACCCCTCCTTCCTAGATTTTGGCACTCGTTCAAGAATAATTTCCCTTACACGTTCTGCAACAGCATTTTCCAACATGTTCTCTGCCTTCCCAAATAGCATTGTCCGTCTTATCAACCATCACGGTCACCCTCAACCATAAACCACTTTCTCTCAGCATCGGAGTGGCAAACGGCATCAGCCCCCCCAGTTAATATCTGAAGCACAAATGGACTGGCTTCGCGAACCTGAAACCCCAACTGTTGGAAAAGGGAGCGCCAAGGATGATTTCCAAGAAGCGGAATAGACAATGTCATCATGCCCTTTGCTCGACTGCGTTCAGTTACATAGGCAAGGAGTGCTTGAATGACTGTGACATCCTCATATCCAAATATATCGACAACGGTCACATCCTCTTCAGTACAACGATACACCGCATAAGCCCTCAGCGATGGACCTCTCCTTGCTGTTATTAGTTCATATCGGCAAAGTGGATTTCGAACATAACGCCAGTTCAGATAACTACCTGATCTCTCCAAACACACTTCCTGTTTTTGGCCAATTTCAGAAGACAGCTGAGTAAACTCCTCACCACATTCGTCTGCATGGACCTCAACCGTGACATCCTTTTGCTTGAGGGATTCTGCCCTGTGCAGTAGTTTTAAAATGAAATTTGCAATAGACGTCGCCCCTGAAGCAAGAAGAGGTACCTTAAGATAGGCACGAACTTTCCGATCAACTCGAATAGGTTTAGCTAAGCGAAGAACAGAGTTTTGGAAGAATGGGACGCGAAGACGCTGATATATGGCCATCATACTCGAACTCGGAAAGTCGTACCACATTCCGGAATGGTCAGAGTCAATGCCAGCGAGACACGCACGTTGGAGTTGAATGGCAGGCCCAAGGCTACGATATTGTTCGTGAACACAAAAATCCCCAAGCACCCAACCCTCTTTGATTTTTCCATTGATGAACACCCGTCGAGGAAACGCACTCGCCACTCCGAAAACAGTTCCATTGGCCTCATCCAACCCCAGCCAAGTTAAGGCAGGACCGAAAGGATTTTTTGTGTAAAGCCACTCAAACCGTTCATTATTGGAAGCAGGAGTGAGATAGTGATAAAGCATCTCAATAATGGCAGGCTTATCCACTTCCAGATCGGCTGTTCGAACAGAAAGATCCAAGAATTTCCTTTAACTTTAATTAATGTGGATTAATTTGATAATCAACCGAACCTGAGGAATCCAGCTGTTCCTATAAAAATCCACATGGAACATAGGTCGTACTTCATCAGTCCATTTCCGATGCCACTCCTGAACGCGGCCATAAAATTCAAGAACTCCTATGTGCCCTTCCTCAAAAAGTGTCTTGATAATTTCATATCTCATCAAAAAGCTTGGCGAGAACTTCTCAAGAGTCTCATCGTAAGTGGTTTTTAACACGATCATGACTTTTCCTCTTTCAAGGCACAAATCACTGGCTACGATCCTTCCATTCAGGGCCAATTGATATATAATGCCTTCATCCCTTCGACAAAAATTTTCAAAAACCTCCTTGTAAAATCGACCTTGCTGACTTTCCGCTCCCACGGCAGTCCCTGAAATCCCTTTCCACCCAGCTTCTTCTAATCGCCCATATTCACGCAAACACTCGGCAACTCCCCTTGGGTCACGGTTTACCAGCAAATCCATTTCAGTTCCTGCTTCTTCAAGGCGACGCCGTTGTTTGGCAAGATTCTGCCTCAGATTTTTCCCTCTCCTTTTCCAATATTCTTCGAACATCCCTTCCAATGTAATTTTTGACGTGGTGATATAGTTTAAAACCTTTACCTTTCCATTCTCCTGAACATTTAATGGGGTAGAATCTGGGTCTTGCTGAGTTACAGAAAAGGCCAAGGCAAATCCTGGAAGGTCAAGAAGAAGCCGTTCAATCTGATCTAAGACAGCTTCGTGATTTCCCAATACAAGCGGACCTATCGGTGCCTGGGAAGGTTGAAATGTTTGCCAGAATCCAAATTTGGTCCTTTCAATAAGAACCATGCCTGGATTCTTTTTTTCATTACAGACGCCTAGCAGCGTATGGGAATTCCCAAAATATCGCAAAAGGGGGCCAAGAAACATGGAATCCAATAATAGATGATTCCCGTGAGCACGGTTAAGGTCATCCCACATTTCTCGATAGTCAGGAAAAGCTTTCGACGCAAGCATAAAAGACCAAGACATTTGTTTCTTTGCCTTACAGAATTATCATAACAATCACGAGGTACATTTATAATAGGTCAATCGCGCTCCAAACATGTGAGGATTGCCATCCTGATATTGCGTTCTTCTCATTTCAAACAGATCGGTTCCGACAGAGTTCGTTCCATGAATCATGGAAACCGCACATTCATAACCGCTTTCCCGTAAGAGAGCCTTTGTGGTTTCTGAAAAATCTTGCCTTCTTCCACTGGGGTACGCAAAGGACTTCACTCGAATCCCTAACATTTTTTCCATCAACCTTTTTGATTCCAAAATCTCTTCTCGTGCCTCGGTTTCGGATAAAAAGGAAAGTATGGGATGGGACACCGAATGGGAACCAAATCCAATACCATGACTTTGCATAGCTTTCACCTCTGACCAATCTAAATACACCCTTGAGGATTCTAAATTCATAGAAAAGGCAAGAAGCCCAAATAGACGCTTAATCTCGTGACATCTTCGAGGAACATCTAAAGAACGAAAATATAACGAGATAGAATCTTGTGCCCGTCGTTTATCTTGCAAGGTCCTTAAAGGAAACCGGGACCCGTTTTCAGGGAAACCTTCTATCAATGGGACTTTGCTATTAGACAGGGCAGAAAAAACTTGATCATGCCAGAGAATCCTCCCCGTCCCAATAACATCCGTTGGTAAAAATATGGTAGCTGGGATGGACAGCCTTTTCAGAATGGGAAAGGCATGGATATAATTATCGGCGTACCCATCATCAAAAGTGACCACCACCGCATCATCTGGCACATCCTGTGCCTTGATACGCTCAACCGCTTCATCCAAATTCAGGACATTACAGTAAGTAGCCAAATATGCCATTTGTGTTTCAAACATCTTGATAGACATCGGTGGCAAAAATGAATCACATGCATCACTCACCCGATGGTAGGCAAGTAAATGAACATTGGCATTTCGCCTCCGTTTAATATACGGCCAAACACATCGACCTTTTTGGCTGTATACGGGAGCCCATCGTCCCACAAACCCCATCACCGGTTTGATAAGCCTCAATCCATCCAGGACTCTGAAGAATGCGATTAGCATTCTTTGCTTCCACCCCATACAGTTGCTTCTTTCTATTCTGGGCTTTGAATACTTTTTGAATGAACGTTTTATAGAAATGACGGCACAGGCCATCGGACTTATCGAACAACAAAGACCAGATTTCTACGATTGGCTATACCGTCGCATCCAAAGTTCAAGCATCATAATATTCCAAAGCACTGTTCCAAAAAACGAGGTCTGGTCGGATTGATGTTGGTCCACAAAATATTCAAGCATTTTTTTTTGGAAGAACCCACGTTGGGCTAGTTCCGGACCAAGAACCGCATCTCGCATCACCTGGTTAAGACGTTGGTCTGTTCGAAGCCATACGGGTATAGGAAGGCCAAAACCATGTTTCACTTTTCCTTGTATGGCCTGGGGCAAGAGAGGAGCATACGCTTGCTTAAAGAAGGTCCGAAGCTTGAGCCCTCGCATTTTGAGACTGGCTGGCACCGTTGCGGCAAATTCCGCTAGCCGACTATCTAAAAAGGGGAAACGCACATTGACGCCGGCAGCTTGCCCCATCCTGGTAACTTTCAGTATATCATTATCACCAATAGCGACCTTGAGATCCACATAGAGTTGCCGATCTAATTCATGCTCAGCCAATGCCCGGCGATAGTGATCATATAAAATTTCGTAGGGGTTGTACTGGTGGTCTAAGTCCTTTACCAGGTCATCGTTGAAGATATCGGTCATGGGGATCACCTCAAGAAGGCCCCAAGAAGAAAGTCGCAGAGGGTACGGAATATTAGCTCGCTCGATATATTTTTTCCCCTTGTGAAAAAGGCCAACCTTCAGATAGTTCGCCAAGGAAAAAACTGTCGGCTGCAATACATACTCTCGAAACCAAGATGGGATTTTTTGATAGTAATCAAAAACCCGTTGGGTCGCATACCGTTCATTTCCTGCAAACAGCTCATCACCTCCATCACCGGCAAACAAAATATCAACCCCATGCTCCTTGGCTAGCTTTGCACAGAAATAGGTGGGAACTGCCGAGGCATTTCCAAAGGGCTCATCGAAAGACTCAAGTAATAGAGGAATGGCATCATACGTATCTGCGGGTGAAACAAAGTACTCGTAATGCTCAACCTTAAACGCTTGAGCCGCCATCCGTGCATAATTGATTTCATTGTATCCAGGAACATCAAAACCAATGGAAAAACTCTTAATAGGCCAAGAACCGTTTTGTGCTAAAATACCAGTAATCGTGCTGCTATCAATGCCACCACTCAGGAATGAGCCAATGTAATTCCCATAACGTTCATCCCCCAACCGACAGTTAACCGCATCCTGAAAACCGGCGTGTAATTTCTCGACAAGTATATCCTGGGGGCTTAGATCTGATATCAGGTAATTCATGTCCCAGTATCGTTCTAATGTGACTTGTCCACGCTGATATCGCAACACATGCCCTGGTGGTATTTTTTGAACCTCCCGAAAAATCGATTTGGGCGTGGGCACCACTGAATTACAGGTCATGTCAATGATTGCCTCAGGATTGATCGTCCACTCTAGGGGCAGAGGACAAGCCCGTAACGCCTGCATACAAGACGCAAAAACGAAGTGTGGTCCCTGTTGAGAATACAGTAAGGAATGAACTCGAAATCGATCGGTAGCCAAACAAAAGGTTTGCTCCCTTCCATCCCATACCACGATGATAAAATCACCACGAAGACGGGATAACAATGACATCCCATCATGAAGATAGAGATGGAGCAGGCAGTCGAAAGGATCAGTGGTTCTATCATTGGCGCCCAGTTCTTTCAAGTTATAGATATTCCCATAGAGTCCCAGTCCAACTGTTTCACCATGAACCCTGATCACAGCTGTTCCGGCTAAAAAAGTCGGAGTGTGGCACACACCCAAACACATCGCCCCCCAGCTATCGACCGAACTAGAACATTGGTGCGTCTTGTGCATCTGAACGACCATGGGAGAAAGAAGCTTGGGATCAATTCGCCCGCATTGACTGTCTTGCACAATTCCACAAATACCACCCATTTCATTATCCCTCAAAACCGTTCATGACCATTACTTAATTCATACATTCCAGAGCCCAATGTGCAGGAAATTCCTTCATTGCCCCAATTGGATTACCTGGGAAAATACATTTACAAGAAAACTCCTGTCACAGCATCATTCAGGAAAACCTTTAAGCCCAATCCCAAGATTATCAGCCCAAATATGCTCTCATAATGTACTTGACTCCCATTTGATGTTCGTCGATCATCTTATTGATTGCCCAATGGTTAAAGACATGTCGGGGAATATTCCACCTTGAATCAAAGGCCAGAGCATTTTTCAAGAAGTTCTGGCTCAGCCCGTAAATCCCTATCAGGATTTCAAATCTCACAGCACAATGAAGCTTTATCGCCATAGAGATTTGATAGTGGCGCCGTTGCCTTCCTTCCGATATAGCGCATCATCAGAGAAATTTCCTGGAGATACTTTGGATTGATTGTCAACACACTATTGGTATAGGGGCTATTCCAGATAGCGGAAAATCCATAGGCTATGGTCTTTTTCAACACATGTTGCTCCAGACGGGCTCGAGGGGAAAAAATTCCAACAAGATCAAAATTCAACAAAGGAACACGTGCCTTAAAAAGATATCGGTCGATATTAGAGGAATATAAACTCGTTCTTGGCTGGAACAATAACTAATTCCAACTATCGGCAATATTTAATGGATGCGAATTTTGCAGATTTTCGAAGCTTTGAGAGAAATCCTCCCGTAAGCAGGGAAAGGTTCCATTCCCGAATGAGCCATGAAAAATGGTCTTTAGGGCGCTGGCAGAACAACAGAGAATATGTTCAAAAATCGCCTTATTTTTATGGTTGTTTGACGGGCACACACATTAATCACAACTCATGTATGGGATCTCCAAATCCTCCTAAAGCCCAACAAAGACACTATCCACAAAAGACGGAATGAAAGGGTAATACTGGAGAGAGGAGGTTTTATAAGAAGGAGTTGCCGAACCTTAAGAGCGATTCTCTTTTCCCTGCGAGACCAAAAGAATCACTTTTTCTGCATTGCCTTTCCAGGAAAGCTTTCTTGATTGAACAGTAGAAACAGCTCGCATTCCCGTTTCATCCTGCAACTTCTTATTATTTATAAGCGTAAGCATGACCTGTCTGAGATTATTTTTGTCCTCCGGTAAAAAAAGAAATCCTGTAATTTTGTCTTCAATAACTTCGCAAATATTTGGCTGGAAGGGTGCAACAATACATTTACCCATTCCCATATATTCCAAAACTTTCATTGGACAGGCGTAACGAGGTGCTCTAGGTTGAACAGCAATATCCATTGCCGCAATATGGGAAGGGATTTTTTCATGTGGTAAAGCCCCTGTGAATCGGACAGCATCCCAAATGCCAAGGCCTTTTGCCTTCTGCACCAACTCGTCATAAATTGGCCCGTCCCCAATCATTAAAAACTTAACATCTTTGTTAACAGCAAGAAGATCCTGAAGAATATCCAGTAACATTTCTACCCCATGCCATGGACGGAACCAGCCCACGAAACCAATGACGACACTATCATTCAAGCCGTATTGCCTACGTACCTCCACTCCAGAAACATCAGGATTGAAATTTACAAAATCAATACCATTGGGCATAACCGTAATTTTGCGAGAAGGCACACCTTGACTAATCAAAATTTCTTTCAAAACACCCGACACAGCCAAAGCTTGAGTCGCATGCGAGCAAATCCAATTCTCAAGAATTCTGGCAACCCACTTGATGGCTAGCTGGCCGAGTTCGGCCTGTTCCACATACAAAGGGGCATTGACCTCTACTATAATGGGAATTTTCCAGAGCCGGCTGACAAGTACTCCCGAGAAATTGTTAAGAGCATATCGTTCATAAATAAAATCAGGTCTTTCATGGATTACGGAGCGAGCAAGCATGAATATCCCTAAAATATTGTATCCCAAACTCATCAGATCATAGACAAAATGTGGAACCTTCCTCCGCAACAAACTCCATAACCC
>JAGQKG010000073.1 GCA_020430245.1 Nitrospira sp. | reverse complement strand
CATCGAATTCCGCAAAACTGCTGCCCCTTACTCACAGGGGTGGATACGTTTAATGCAAAACTGTGCTAGATCTTCCGAAAGAATTTGCCTTATCTTGGCCTTCTTGCTCCTAGTTGGATGTGCAGGCGGCCATTCCCGAACCGAGCCAATGATCTCGGGACCTTTTCAACAAGGATTAGCTTCATGGTATGGCCGAAGTTTTCATGGTAATCAAACTGCCAACGGTGAACACTATGACATGTGGGCACTCACTGCTGCACATCCTACGCTCCCCTTTGGAACACGGGTCCTTGTTCAAAGTGTCGATACCGGAAAATCCGTGACCGTTCGCATTAATGATCGTGGTCCTTTTATTCGTGGTCGGATCATTGATCTGTCCTATGGAGCTGCCCGGGAACTCGCCATGATTGGAAAAGGAACGGAGAGCGTCAGCTTGACGATCCTCGAATCCACAAACGCACGTTCCGGCCATAAATCGCATGCAGGGAATGAGAGTTATTGGGTTCAGGTAGGTTCTTCACGACTTTAACTCATGCGGTCTACCTGCGTAAGCAATTGGCCGACCACTACCCTGAGATCCGATTGATGACTGTGGATCTTCCATCTGGACAATGGCACCGTGTTCTGGTTGGGAAATATCCTTCTCGGGAAAAAGCAAAAATTGTGGCGATAGAACTAGAAAAACAATTCGATCTCAACCCTCTTCTAATACAAGGTAACTGACTGAAATAAAAGAGCTAATTTGAGAATTGCTCCAACATAATTGCCTTAAACCAATACCCTATGGTACTTTGGACCCTAGCAGGTTGTGAGGGCTCAAAACATCTCATAGACTAATGAGACTTTTGGCCTTATTATGAATCCCTCTCAAACTCTTCTGATACTAACTTCCTCCAAGACCAGGCTACATGATCTTGCAGCTAATTTTGCTGTAACGACAAAACTTTGTCACGTCGGAGCTCGTTAATCCCTCTATGGATTTTATCGCCGTCCTTATTTGTCTAGGACTTTCCGCTTTTTTCTCCGGCGCCGAGATTGCTTTTTTTTCGATAACCGAAAGCCGGCTGAAAACCCTGGCCGATGAAGGTCATAAAGGAGCAAAACTTGCTCTGAAATTACGGTCAAATCCACAACGCCTTCTCTCAACTATTCTGATTGGCAATAATTTGGTCAATATTATGGCGGCCTCCATGGCCACCTTAATTGCCATCCGCATGTTTGGATCTGAGGCCGTGGCTGTCGCGACGGGTCTCTTAACCTTTATGGTCCTGTTGTTCGGTGAAATCGTCCCAAAAACGCTTTGTGCCAAATATTCAGAAACAGCTGTGCAATTACTAGCATACCCCATTTATCTTCTTGAACAATTGTTTTTCCCTTTTCTCTATTTCTTGGAACCGTTTATTTTAAAACTAACCGGTGGTCGGGGTTTAACCGTTCCGTTTATTACAGAAGAAGAACTCAAGATCATGCTTGATGCTGGCGGAAAAGCGGGGGTTTTGGAAACAGATGAAGTGAAAATGATTAAAAACGTTTTTGATTTCAATGACGTAACGGCTGAAGATGCAATGACTCCTAGAATATATATGTTCGCCCTCGATGGCAATCAAAAACTTGGAGAAGCACGGGAAGACTTATTTAAAGCGAAATATTCACGGATTCCCATTTACGACGGAAATCCGGATAATATCACCGCCATTCTCTATCGCAATCATGCCTTAATGGAACTGGCTCAAAGTCATTCAGATCTCCCGCTCAAATCATTAGCGAAACCTGCATTGTTCATTCCCGCTACTAAAACGGCTGATGGTTTATTAAGGCAATTCCAACAAGAAAAACGACACATTGCGATTGTGGTTAATGAGTTTGGGGGGGTGATGGGCTTAATTACCGTCGAAGATCTGCTTGAAGAAGTGGTCGGAGAGATTCTTGATGAAGGCGATCTTAGCGAAGAATGGATTCGCCGGACCGGAAAAAACCAAATATTAGTGGATGGCCGAACCGAAGTTCGCCGCATTAATGAATTTCTTAAGGTCGAACTCGACGAAGAGCAGAATACGATTAGCGGACTTATCCTCGAAGAATTAGGTCATATTCCTGCTGTTGGTGAGAAGGTTCAAACGGACAATTGTCTTTTAATTGTCCAAGAAGCTGATGAGCGCTCAATCAAAGGTGTCCAGATCATCAAGGAAGAACCTGTTCCCGAAACACCTCCCACTGAACCGTCTACCGTGGCTTCAGAATCCTAACACAAAATTCTCTGGTGAGTACTTTGTCTGCTGGCAATTAACTTCTTCTCCCCTACTAATTCCCTGTCAAAAGATTGATCCATCCATTTCTTGCGATACATTCTATTTCCGGGTGAGGTAAACCCTTCTTAATGATTATTCGCTAGGACCATTACTCATCGGAGGATGAAGATAAAAGGTTTCCGGAATGCATAAATAAGGAAAATTCATGTTCATCTAAAATTGGGACTCCTAGAGCAGTGGCGCTGTCATATTTCGAACCAGGGTCTTCACCGGCGACAAGATAATCGGTCTGTTTACTGACGTGGGAGGTGACACGTCCACCTAACTCTTCAATTCTACGTTTCGCCTCCTGACGGGGATAGCCTTTTAATGTTCCGGTTAGCACAAAAATCTTCCCCGTTAGCGGTTGAGCATGAGGCATTAACACAGTTGCTTCCTGTTGAACCCGAACTCCCAATGACTCCATATGTTGCCAAACCTTCAAATTGCGTGATTCTTGAAAGAAATGAGTCACGCTCGCAGCAATCTCCGGTCCGATATCACGGATCTGCAAAAGTTCTTCTTCGGTAGCTCTCATCAAATTGTCCAGGGAAACAAACTTCTTGGCCAAAACTTTGGCGATGTGAGTTCCCACATGGCGTATGCCGAGGCCAATCAGAATACGTGCAAATGGCACATTTTTACTCTTTTCAATTTCTCCTAAAAGTTGCGTCGCAGACTTCTTTGCAAAACCTTCCAATTGAAGAAGATCGTCGACGCCTAACATATACAGATCGGACAAGTTTTTTACCAGGCCTTTGTCAACCAACTGAGCCACCGTTTTTTTTCCAAGCCCTTCAATATTTAAGGCACCCTTTGAGGCAAAATGTTCAAGCGACCCCTTGAGTTGCGCTGAACATACGGTTTGGCCCGTACAATACAGAATTGGCCCTTCCTGAATGGTATGTGACTGACAAACCGGACATGTTGTTGGCGGCCGAAAAGGAGTTCCGCGCTCTTCACCCGGTACGGGCACTCGTTCTACCACATCCGGGATGACGTCCCCTGCCCGCTCGACTTTTACGGTATCACCCACTCGCACATCTTTACGGGCCACTTCCTCCGCATTATGGAGTGAGGCCCGACTCACCGTCACACCACCGATTTCCACCGGATCCAATAATGCAATGGGGGTGAGCGCCCCGGTCCGCCCGACGGACATGGCAATGGCTTGAACCTTGGTCAGTTCTTTTCTCGGAGGAAACTTGAAGGCGATGGCCCATCGTGGACTGCGTGACTTTTCGCCGAGAGCCGTTCGCCAATCAAACCGGTCAATTTTGATGACGATGCCGTCGATTTCGAACGGCAAGACATCCCGTTGTTCAAGCATTTCACGATGAAATTCCAGGGCTTCCTGAATGGAGGGACAGTGCCGGCGAAATTGGGGGATGGGTAATCCCCATGAGTCCAGATATGTGACCGCTTCAAAATGTGTGCTGGGCCTTTCCACCCCCGAGCTCATGAAATCGTAGCAGGTGATGGTCAGCGGACGGGTCGAGGTGATGGCCGGATCCAGTTGGCGTAATGTGCCGGATGACGCATTGCGCGGATTGGCAAAAGGTTCCTCCCCTTGCTCGGTCAATCGTCGATTCAATGTGTGAAAATCTGGGAGCCTCATAAACACTTCTCCCCGCACTACGAGATGGGGAGGATAGGTCACGCCCTGTCTCAGTTGTAGGGGTAAGGTGCGAATGGTTCGAAGATTGTGCGTCACGTCCTCACCTATTGTCCCATTGCCTCTCGTTGCCCCTCGCACAAATATGCCGTTATCGTATGTGAGTGCAACAGATAACCCATCGTATTTGGGTTCGGCCGAATAGCCAGGCTGGTTCAGTTCTAGTTCTCGACGTACTCGCTGATCAAAGGCTAATACGCTCTCTTCATCCATCTCTGAGTCCAAACTGAGAAGAGGAAATTCGTGTGTGACTTTACTGAATTGGGCAAGCGGCGCACCCCCGACCCGCTGGGTCGGTGAATCAGGTGTCGCAAGATCTGGATATTGGTTTTCCAAGGCTTGCAGTTCACGAAAGAGCTCGTCATAGTTGGCATCAGAGATTTTTGGTCGGCTTTGAACATAATACAAGTCATCATGTCGACGGATGGCCTGTTTTAACTCTTTCAGCCTTCGTTGAACCTTTGAGGATGACACAGCAGGAAATTGAGGAGAATTGGAAGAACTCTCCGCTCCTGTCTCGTCAGGATTATTCTCGAATAAATTTGGCTGCATAACTTCGGATTTCGTGCCCATTTAACACATGAAATCGCCGTAAACGAGCAATCGTTTGCCCCGAAAATCGATGCAAGGGAATGGGCAGGAGCTTCCGGCCGAAGCGATGGGCAACTTTTCGCCAGGCCGAAGTCAGCGGCACCGGAGAGACGACAGCCACAAAGGGTTCTTGTGAATGGGCACAGGCTCCCGCAAGTAATCGCTCTTCGAGCGATCTCGCAAAATTGAATGCGGGATTTTCCCATATATCAGGAATGAGGCGGGGCGGATACAGAAAAAGCGCCCCTCCATAGCATGCCTCCCCGATTCCTGGTCCGATCATATTTGGCGCAAAGGGAGTTGCGTAAAAGCTGAGGGTGGATTCTTCTTGATGTTCGGCATACCAGGTCGTTTGCCAGGAAAACGTCTGAGGATCAGCCGGCACTTCAAAGAAAAAAACCAACGATTCAATGGTTCTTCGCACAGGTGGAACCACTTTGACATAAACATCCCGCACTGATGGACGTGGGGCAATCGCCCACTGACGCAAGGTCGCCCGAAGATCAATTCCATTTTCCATTGAGTTATTGAATTGTTCAATCCTTGCTAAATCCGCACCCAAGATCTGTCGACTATACTGCCGAACATGCGCCGCAAAAGATTCAATACGCTGATCTTCCGGAGGCCAGGAACACTGCCGATAAGGATTCCATTGTTGTGCCCAGGATTGTGTTGTAGGTTTCGGGGGATCGGGCCTGAGGGTAACGTGGCGCCAGACTAAGGGGTCTCCTTGCAAGCGATTCAGAGCTGGAAGAATATTCCCGCCAGGGTCCTGAAGTTCCCCAATCCCCATCAACACACTAGGCCTGGTATCCAACACGGATGATTGAACTTGATAGTCATAAGTTTTGGCCGTTCGCAATAATATGAGGGCGAATTCATCACCAGCCATTTGTTTTGCGGCTAGGATCAAGGTATATAAATCCGGTTTCAGACGATGCTCAAGCAACGTCAGGTTCCGCACATATTGAAAATAACGTTGCAATAATTGTGGGGTAACCCAATTAGCCTCTTGGGCGATGATCGTGGAGCGAGACGCCATCCATTGAGACCGTGCTTCCAAAACCAGCTCTTTGATACCATCGATGGCCAAATGTGTGTCGGCGAGGGCTGCTTCCCGTCGTCGTTCATACAGATACGTGATATAGGGTAACTCACTTAATACAAAGTAGAGCGAAGCCGGCTCGACCTTCCACCACTCGGGAAGGCCTATTCCCCGTTCAGGTGAAATATACGGCATCCGCTCGTGGTAGGCCTGACGCAACCAAGGCCAATCCGTCATCGGGCAGAGAAAAAGAACGGCAGAAAAGTCCAGTTCGAGTTCGTGAAGTCGAAATGCCATCCAACGAATACGTTCCCAACGAGAGGACTGGCATTGAGGAGTTGGCAAAAAAGGCATGGTGGCAGCCGAAAAGGCTGCCAAAGTCATGGTTTTTAAGGTATAGGGATCAGGCCCGACCCAGGAGACGGGATGGTAGCGTCGGACCTCACGATCAACATAGGCTCGCGAGATCCCCTCCGACATAGCTGATCGTATTCCCATAATCACGGGTTGGCAGGGATCAATCGGCACATAGGAACAACACGAGCTTCCATCGTCATTTTGTTCTGGAAGAACCACCAGGCTGATAACCGGCAACTGCTCAACCCCCTTTTCTACGAGGGGTTGCACTGATGGCGGGAGAGGAAGAGCCACACAATCAATGCGGCGGGACCCAATAATCTCGCGCACGATATGTGCCATATCTCCACTTCCATGCACCACAGGCAAGACGTGTACATTGGAAGAGAGGGCAAAGATCGTATCGGGGGTCAACGCGGCGAGAGTCATAGGTGGGTCCGGTGGGAAAACGAGTGAGCCCTTTCCACTCAAGAATTGGAGGATGGGCCGTTCATCAGGGTCGCCTAGGGTTACAGATCTAAAGACCTATTGGTCAGGGTGCAGGGGATGATCCTCTTCAAAGAAGAAGTCCCCTAATCCTTTCGGAAGTGCTTGCCCGTGCAGGGTTTGGGATCGGCGTTTCGCTAACATATCAAGATCCCGTGCTTCTTCTCCCAAAACATTGATCAGAGCTTCCCTCCAAGCCGAATCACGGGCCATAGGATGGTGGGGGTCTTGGGCCATCCGTTTCATGGCATATTGCACCATGTGCATCCCGTCCCGAATGGAGAACGGGAGATCCAGTTGATGTGCCTTTTGAAGGAAATTCACCGTGAGCGTGATTAAGTCCCCAGACGCAAACGGAAGGTGGTACCGCAAAATGGCTAATTCATGTTCCTTGTTAGGAAATTCTACTTTCAGCGTCGGTTGCAGGCGGGACAGGATATAATCCGGCACCTCATAGGTTGACGCATCTTCATTCATGGTGACACAACACCGAAAGTTCTCATGCGCATGGATTTGAACACCCGCCACAACCGAATCAACAGAGCGTCGATGGTCAAGCAGAGAGGCAAGTGAGGCCCAACTTTTTTCATTCATCCGGTTGCCCTCATCAAGCAGACAGACATTACCAGTCAGCATGGCTGTGACTAGTGGCGAAGCTTGATAGGCAATCGAGCCTCCCTCAGAAATGACAGGGGAAACGAGGAGATCTTCCGGTCTGGTATCTGCGGTACATTGATAAATGAAGAGTTCCTGCTTTCGCTCCTGAGTCGCTGCCATGGCGAGGGTGGTCTTCCCCACGCCCGGTTGACCGACAATTCTCGGTGATAAAGGCACATCTTTTTCATCAACGATAAACCAACAGGCGAGAAGCTGGCGTAAAATATCTTGATCGCCCATCCAGGCTTGTTGAAGAGAAAGGGAACGAGCCAAGCGAAGAGCAACCTGCCCGATATGCATCACGGAAGGGTCTGGAGAATGTGAAATTGAAGAGGTCATAGAAAAGGACAAAGGCAACCTGTGAATGAAATTATCACAGCCATTTTTCTATGGTCAATGAATCGAAGTGTTCCGTAACTTCTGCTGGTGGACAAATTGTTGTTTGACATTATCACTATTCCGAATTATTGTGTAGCAAAAGGTGACCAGATCGGGAGATCTTTGCTTTTTATAATTGACCATTGTCCCTAAAGACAGGGATACATATAAACCTCAGAGGAGGAATGCGTAATATGACGCAATCATTGTTCGGGGGATGTCAAGCAGATCCTCATTCATCGGGCTGGTATGGATACCTAAAAATTGCGGCTGGCGTGCTGGTCTGTAGTGGAATTTTGTCCGGATGTGTCAGCACAGAGAAGTTCGAGGCCGAGAAAGCGCGAGCGTTAAATTTCCAACGTCTTCTAGCTCAGGAAGAAAAACGAACTGGGGAATTAAATGTTAAGTATCAAGACACGCAACGACAAATGGGGTCTCTGGAATCGCAAAATCGTGATTTAAATGCCGAACTGGAAGCGTTGCGAGACCAACTGAACCGTTCCCATGACGAACTTTCGCGTATACGAGAGGGAGGGATGGGAAAAGCGGATGACCTCAAGCTTTCCGAACCTTCGATCTCTGAATTTGGGCTGAATGATCTGGATTTTAAAGATTCCGATATGACGAAACTTGATTCGGATTTGAACCTGGGTGACAACATTCCTTTGGACTCGCCTATGGACTCCCCTATGATGGATACGCTAGGAGGTCAAGGTGAAGGATTACATATTGTCGCTAAAGGCGAGACCCTCTACCGAATTTCCAAAGAATACGGTGTGTCGATCAACGATCTTAAAGCCTGGAACCAGTTGTCGGATAACACCATTCATGTTGGGCAAAAACTCATCGTCAGCGGTCAGTAATCTCACCCCAATTTATCCTTCAAGATAAGGTCGGAATCCAAGGCAAGCGCTTGCTCCGGTTCCGGCCTTTTCTTATTCTTCCCTCGACAAGACGTGTGTCTCACCGGCATTTTCGTTGACACCTCCTAGGCCATATGCTACCGTCAAATCCATGAAAAATGCTTATTATTCAGTGAGTTTTGATGAATTTTGCCAATTTGCCTCACAAGGAAACCTCGTCCCGCTCTATCGGGAAATTCTGGCCGATTTCGAGACGCCGGTATCGGCATTTTCCAAAATCAATACGGGAGCCAATGCCTTTTTATTTGAAAGTATCGAGGGGGGAGAAAACTGGGCAAGATATTCCTTTCTGGGTAGTCACCCTTCCGTCATGTTGTGGGAGGAGAACGGTGAAGTGGTTACACAAAAAGGACGGAAACAGCACCGCGTCCCACTGCTGGAAAACCCGTTACACCATATTCAGAATACCATGGCGGAGTACTATCCGGTTATTGTGCCCGGCTTGCCCCGATTTGTTGGCGGTGCGGTCGGCTATTTGGGTTATGACATGGTCCGATCTTTTGAACCGGTTCCGTCGCAAGCGAAACCCGGGATTAACACTCCCCTCTTTGCGTTTTGTATTACGGACACCTTACTCATTTTTGACAATGTCGCCCATACTCTCAAAGTCGTGGCCAATGCCCACATTACTTCTACCAAGAAGACCCACCTTCGCCAGATTTATCGGGACGCCATCAATCGGATTGAATTAATCATTGCCAGGCTTCATAAACCAAGCCGGCGACCTGCAGGTTCTCCTAGACGGACACGGCTCAAATTTCAATCAAATATGACCCCTGATGACTTTAAGAAAATAGTGCTTCGGACCAAAGAATACATTCAAGCCGGCGACATCATTCAGGGCGTCATGTCCCAACGGTGGCACACCACCATCCATACTGATCCCCTGGAGATTTATCGAGCCTTGCGGGTGCTCAATCCGTCACCCTACATGTTCTATTTACGAATTGCCGGCATTGAACTTGTGGGGTCTTCTCCGGAAATCCTTGTGCGATGTGAAGAAGGCCATATTGTCGTGCGGCCAATTGCCGGGACCCGTTCCCGTGGCCAAACACCACAAGCTGACCAGGCATTGGAACAGGATCTCTTATCCGATCACAAGGAATTAGCCGAACATGTCATGTTGGTGGACTTAGGCCGGAATGATGTGGGCCGAGTGGCCAAAACCGGAACAGTCAAACTTGAACGGTTCAAGAAAGTTGAACGGTATTCCCATGTCATGCACATTGTTTCCCAAATCAAGGGAGAATTAGATTCTCAGTACACCGCCTATGATGTTATGAAGGCGTGCTTTCCGGCCGGTACCGTGTCAGGTGCACCGAAAATCCGAGCCATGCAAATCATTGAAGAGTTGGAACCCACTCGTCGGGGCCCTTATGCGGGAGCGGTCGGGTATTTTAGTTTCTCCGGAAATATGGACACCTGCATCAATATTCGTACGGTCGTCGTTCAAGGACAAAAGGCCTACATTCAGGCCGGCGCCGGGATTGTCGCCGATTCTGACCCGACCCGTGAATATGAAGAAACTCGAACAAAAGCCGGAGCCATGATGAGAGCCATTGAAATGGCTGAACATGGTCTAGCGTAAAAGGGTCTGAAAAGAAACTATGATCCTGGTCATCGACAATTACGATTCGTTTACCTACAATCTTGTTCAATATCTTGGAGAGTTAGGCGCCAACCTCCAGATATTTCGAAATGATGCCCTCACAATTGAAGACATTCAACGCCTGGCACCTGAGCGAATATTAATTTCTCCAGGCCCATGTACGCCTAACGAGGCAGGCATTTCTGTTTCGACTATCACGCATTTTGCCGGCCGTCTTCCCTTATTTGGTGTGTGTCTCGGGCATCAATCTCTGGCCTATGCTTTTGGAGGTCAAATCATTCGAGCCCCCAGGCTTATGCACGGGAAAACCTCCATGGTGCATCATGATGGAAAAACAATATTTGAAGGCCTCCCAAATCCCTTTGAAGCCACCCGATATCATTCCTTAATCGTCAAGCGTGAAACCTTGCCCAGGGATTTTGAAATTTCCGCCGAAACCGTGGAAGGTGAAATTATGGGACTCCGACATACACCAACTGGAGCGGAAGGCGTGCAATTTCATCCTGAATCGATTCTCACCACGGCAGGGATGGATCTTTTACGGAATTTTTTATTATTGCCCGTCTGCTCTTCAACCAACCACTAAATCCACAAATTCCCAAGTCATCTGTTCATGAGCCTATTCATATGCCCATACTCAAAGACCATATCGCCAAATTAGTCGAGGGTCTCGATCTCTCAGAACATGAAGCGGAAGAAGCCATGCAGGAAATCATGCAGGGAGGCGCCACGGAAGCCCAAATTGCCGCCTACTTAATGGGATTACGCATGAAAGGCGAAACCATCGATGAAATCACCGGATCAGTGCGAGCCATGCGCGAACGGTCGCTTCGAATCCCCATTACCGATCCTCAGGTAGTGGATACGTGTGGAACCGGTGGGGACAAAAGCCACACGTTCAATATCTCGACAGCTTCCGCCTTTGTCGTAGCTGGAGGGGGGATGACCGTTGCCAAGCATGGAAATCGCTCGGTGTCCTCTCAATCAGGGAGTGCAGATGTGTTGGCCGCCCTTGGCGTGCATATCGAATTGTCCCCTGAAAAAGTTGCCGATTGCATCAATGAAATTGGGATTGGCTTTCTCTTCGCACCCCTCTATCACGGAGCCATGAAACACTGCGCCAAACCGCGGACAGAGTTGGGAATCCGCACCCTGATGAATATCATGGGACCGCTGGCTAATCCGGCTCGGGCCACAATACAAATTCTGGGTGTGTATGATCACGCCCTCAGCGAAAAATTGGCACAGGTACTGTTGCGATTGGGCACACAACATTGCTTTGTCCTTCATGGGATGGACGGGTTAGATGAAATTTCTTTAACCAGTCGCACAGGGATTGCCGAAGGGAAAAAAGGGCGAATCCTGAGTTATTCTATCGGACCGGAAGATTTCGGCCTTCAGCCTGTTTCCCCCAAAGAACTATTGGGAGGCAACCCTGAAGACAATGCCCAAATCATTCGCGATATTTTTCGGGGACGAAAAGGCCCCAAGCGAGATATCGTTCTCATGAATGCTGCACCGGCATTTATCGCCTGTCAGAAGGCGTCGACGCTGAAAGAAGGGTTCGAAGAAGCCGGACGTGTGGTAGACAACGGGGCCGCATTTGAAAAGTTGGACAAACTCATTTCCCTGACCAAAAAGCTGACGGCATGATTCTTTCTCGTATTCTCGAACATAAAAAAGCCGAATTGAGGCGAAAACAAAGCCAAGGTTACCTGGCTGAACTCAAGGGCCGCATTGTTGATCGAACTCGACCGCTGGGGTTCATCCAGGCATTGGAGACAGGATTGACTTCGGCGGCACCGGCATTAATTGCCGAAGTCAAAAAGGCCTCCCCCAGTCAAGGACTGATGCGACCGGAATTTCACGATCAGTTTGAGCCAGTGACCATCGCCTCTCAATACCGAGATCATGGAGCGAGTGCCTTATCCGTTCTCACGGATCAGGATTTCTTTCAGGGGAACTTGGAGTATTTGCACAATGTCAAAGAGGCGGTTCACCTTCCCACGCTCAATAAAGAATTTATGATCAAGGAGATCCAGTTTTACGAAGCGCGGGCCTATGGAGCCGACTGTGTGTTGCTGATTGCCGCCGCGTTGGATCGCTTCCAGCTTGAAGACTTTTTCACCGTCGCACAAGGGTTATCCCTTGATGTGCTCATTGAAATCCATGATGAACGGGAATTAGATACCGTCCTTGAACGGGTGCCCTTGGCGAAACTGATTGGCATCAACAACCGGGATCTGAGAACCTTTCAGACTGATTTGGGTGTCACCGAGCGGCTGGCCAAACGTATGCCGGCGGACACACTTATTGTCAGTGAAAGTGGTATCCACAACCGTGAGCATGTGGAGCGGGTACTGGAAGCCGGAGCCAAAGCCATGTTGATCGGCGAGTCGTTATTGCGCGCAGACTCGATTCAAGCCAAAATTCAGGAATTATTACATCCCCCGTCACCTCCCAAAAAAGAAGAATCCACCACTCGTTGGGTCTAGGATTCATTTAAGTGGAGCTCCCTTGTGTCCCGTTCTCTTTTTCCAAAGACCGATCGGACATGAAGTGGAGTCTGTCTCGCCAAGGCAGAAAATGTAGATTGATGGGGTACACCGGAATGGTTAAAAATTTTCCTGGTAAACAGCGAACGTTTCTATGTGTCCTAGAATAAAAATTTGTGGCATCACGAATCAGGAGGATGCCGAAATCGCAGTTCGAGAAGGGGCCGACGCGTTGGGTTTTGTGTTTTACGCTCAAAGCCCTCGATATGTCCAACCGGCTCTCGCGCAACATATTATTGCCAACCTCCCCCCTTTCGTCGTTCCGGTGGGTGTATTTGTCAATCATGATCTTGATATGGTGAAGCGCGTGTTTGACGACTGCGGATTGGGCCTGGCACAACTGCATGGTGATGAATCTCCCGGTTTTTGTGAATCGCTACAGCGCCCGGTGATACGCGCCATTCGACTACGGGATAGAAGTAGCTATCTCACGTTGGCAGAATGGAAAGGACGGATAGGCGTGAAAGGCTTTGTCGTTGACGCTTTTTCAGATGCCGCTTACGGAGGAACCGGGCACACGACCGATTGGGTACTTGCTCGCGAAGTGGCCCAAGCCGTTCCCATGCTGTTGGCAGGAGGATTAACTCCTGAAAATGTGCAAGATGCGATTCGCCAAGTTCAACCCTATGGGGTCGATGTGAGTAGTGGTGTGGAACAGAGCCCTGGGCGCAAGGATCCGGAAAAAATTCGAGACTTTATCCAATCTGTCCGTCTTGTGTGTTAACCATTCCATCGCTATACTCTTTTTCATTTTTATTCCTATTTCAGCAGAACATCCCATGGCAATCATACCTGATAAACACGGGCGATTCGGGCAATTCGGAGGCAAGTATGCTCCGGAAATTTTGATGCCCGCCATCCATGAATTAGAACAGGCGTATCGTGCGGCTAAAGAAAGCCGACCTTTCCAGCAAGAGCTCCGGGATTGTCTGAACCATTTTGTCGGTCGTCCGACTTCCCTTTTCTTTGCTGAACGCCTTACCAAAACACTTGGGGGAGCCAAGATTTACCTCAAAAGAGAAGACCTCTGTCATACCGGTGCGCATAAAATCAACAATACCGTCGGGCAAGCCTTGCTCACCAGACGAATGAAAAAGAAACGCATCATTGCCGAAACCGGTGCCGGGCAACATGGGGTAGCGGTAGCCACGGTGGCTGCCATGTTCGGTCTGGAGGCCGAAATATACATGGGCACCGATGATATGGAACGACAGGCATTAAATGTCTTCCGAATGCGGTTACTTGGATCAAAAGTGACGGGGGTGAATTCCGGAAGCCGCACACTCAAGGATGCCATCAGTGAAGCGATGCGTGACTGGACCACAAATGTCAGCACGACCCACTATTTGCTTGGATCGGTCCTGGGCCCCCATCCGTACCCCATGATGGTCCGAGATTTTCAATCCGTGATTGGTCGAGAGACACGCAAGCAAATTCTTGCACTGGAAGGTCGAATGCCTCACTGTCTTGTCGCTTGTGTAGGCGGTGGCAGCAATAGCATTGGATTATTTTATCCGTTCGTCAAAGATACGCAAGTGAACATGATCGGCGTGGAAGCCGGGGGGTACGGGATAGAAAGCGGAAAACATGCCGCGCGCTTTGCAGGAGGGAAACCCGGCGTTTTACACGGAACGATGACCTATCTTCTTCAGGATGTGGATGGTCAAATCAACCCCACCCATTCGGTGTCCGCAGGATTGGACTACCCGGCAGTCGGGCCTGAACACAGTTTCTATCACGATACCGGACGAATCCGATACACCTCCGCGACAGATGCTGAAGCCTTAGCTGCGTTCGATCTACTTGCGAGGGAAGAAGGCATCATTCCCGCGCTTGAAAGTGCCCATGCCGTCGCAGAGGTCGTCAAGCTGGCGCCAACGATGAAAAAATCACAGATCTTAATCATGAATCTCTCAGGGCGAGGAGATAAAGACGTTCAACAACTGGCCAAAATGCGGGGAATCCCCCTCTAGTAGAGGGCATCCTCAGTGTGGAGAAAATCACCAATCGAAGACGGCAACAGATCTTTTGCCAAACTCGAGCAGAATGTTCTGAGATGAACAATCGCATTCAAACCATATTTGCACAACTCCGCGCCAAGGGTGAAAAAGCCCTCATTCCTTACATCATGGCCGGCGATCCGACCTTAGCCATGACCGAATCTCTGGTGTTAGCCTTGGAACAGGGCGGTGCCGACCTGATCGAATTGGGTGTGCCCTTTTCGGACCCAATCGCCGATGGCCCGGTGATTCAACTAGCGGCAGAACGGGCCCTTCATTCAGGCACGACCCTTAAAAATATTCTGGCCACTGTCACAAACCTGAGAAAGAAGACGTCCATTCCCCTCATTCTGATGACCTATTACAACAGCCTTATGGCCATGGGAATCAAAGATTTTTGCGCCAATGCCGTTCAGGCGGGCGTCGATGGGATCATCGTGCCGGATCTGCCACCGGAAGAATCTGACCTTCTTTATCACACCGCTCAGGCTGCAGGAGGACCGGTGAGTATTTTTCTTCTGGCTCCCACCAGCACGGCGGAACGACGACGTGCTGTGATCCAGCGATCACATGGATTTATTTATTATGTCTCTCTTACCGGTATTACCGGTGCAAAGCTGACCGATCTCAGTCTGGTGCGCCAAAGCGTCCAACAGCTTCAACGAATCTCCCGAAAACCTGTGGCAGTGGGATTTGGCATTGCCTCCGCTGAGCAGGCCAGAGAAGTTGGACAATTTGCGGATGGAGTCATTATCGGGAGCGCCCTGGTTCGATACATTAGTGAACACCATTCCACTCCAACATTTCTCACTGATATCCAGGGCATGGCGCAGCAATGGAAATCCGTCCTCTTGCCCGTCACAGCAAAACCGTCGGCCATCCGTAGCCAAAAGGCATAAGGTCCCCACCCCTTCGTAAGTGCTGACCGGGTTCAAATAGCACCTTCAATGCCCATAATCGACAGAGTCATTCCTGATTGTCGGCGGCTCTTACTGCCACGATTGTCTTGGAACTGAATCACCCCTTTCCTTATCCCGGCATGGACCCTTCCCACGCAGGAAGACTTCATGAACTTCCTTAAAAACAGGAAGGTGAGACGGCTCATGCCAGAAAAATTTCCACTCGAAGGTCCGCAAGTAAGGGGCCGCTCAGTCAGGCACCCTGCATCTTTCACTCATTCTTCACCGTTTCGACATTCAATCCACCGGTGAGAGAGAAACAAGGTCAACGATTGAGGGACTCCCAACAATGGTGGACCCATCTATCCATCCTACCTGGCCTTTCACTACACAATCGGAGGAAGCGCCCAATCCTCGTTTGCCAGATTGGCAAACCCCTAATGCCTCAGCCCATCGGGTAATAGGGCGGGATAGAACGAGAACCAGCGTCCCCCATTTACCACGAAAACCTGAGATTCTTGAGAAAACCAATTGAAACCTTTCTGAGATGAAGGCCCTTGGGAACGAGACACTTTGCCTTCCCTGATGATGAGCCCCAAACACACTGAATCTGTAAGTTGTTGTCACGTGGCTATATTTGTTTTGGCTCGCTCAAGAGCAGACGAAAACATCTGCCCTCCTCCTTTAGTCATTATCAAGGAAAAATCCAGCAAATCTTTTTTACCTAGCCTGGGCAGTCCTTGCCTGGTGTCAAAATCCACACAGCACAAAAATGGTTAAACTTAACCGGTTTTCAAAGATTTTATTCCATTCTTGATCCGAAACTTCTGGCATGGTTCTTGGTCTCATTGGAACGCATAGACATGCTAAAACGTTCATAATTAACAAGAGGTTGTTCATGGGTGAAACCGAATACTTAGACAAGGAAGATCAAGAAAAAGCGGTGGAAATTCGTATTGAAGATGTCATTTATCGCTCAGATGAAAGCCCTGCTGTCGTGCTGGCGATCAAACGAACCTGTTCTCTGAGTGGGGAATGCAAAGTCGGACATGTTACTTTAGGCCATGAAAATACCCTTCGCTTGTATCTGGAAACCTAACCACAAATTCACCTTACTTTAATGCGTCTTGTTTTGACACCAACGCTCAGCCCTATGGTCTTATTCTGGGTTCATCTTCACCTCTCCCAGAGGTTCTCGCAAAGCAATACCTCCTTTGATCAGAGAGGAACCGGTTAAGCACCCAAGTCTCAGGCGTTTTGCAAGAGTCGACCAGGTAACTTAGAGAAGAATCATCGCTCATTCTCCCCTATTTCTTTATTTATTAATCTCCATAATTTCAGGAGTAAGGCCAATATCCGTCAAATACAGACGGGCCACGGAAATCGGGAGAGTAAACCGACGAGGGCCGGCACTACCAGGATTAAGGTAGAGTACTCCCTTGCGTCTCTCGGCAGAGGCACGATGGGAATGCCCAAAAATGACTGCAGAAAATTCCGAAGCAGCAGGGTCCAAATCCAAGTGAGCCAATTCATGCACAACATATAAAAAATACGATTGATATTCGACGACATTTGTCAGAGGAATCTGCTCAGCCCAAGGGTCACGATCATTATTCCCACGGACGGCGACCACCGGAGCGATCGTCTCCAATGTCTTCAGGACGTCGAGGTTTCCGATATCTCCTGCA
>JAGQKG010000072.1 GCA_020430245.1 Nitrospira sp. | reverse complement strand
TCGTCGGCGTTGCCTTGATCCTTTCACTTGCAAGACCTGCCAGAACAGGGTCAGCGGATACTGCCACCGTTCGCGGTGTATAAACGCATACCTTATTACGGTTCGCTAGCGAAGGAGGGTATGGCTTTTTTCCCATTCCCTCCGGAACTCCCTATTCTCCTCCCGTAGGCGAAGTTCCGCTTGCTCCGGCGTTTGGTGCACTTCCCGGGAAAGGCAGCGTTGGTGGATGACGAATGCGACGGTGCCCCGGTTGTCGGCCGCACACGGTTTCTCCTTCTCTGACTCCCCATAACTCACCTCATTTGGCGATTCGCGATTTTTCCGAGGTGTCCATTTCAACTAGACCACTTCATAGCAGTCATTGTCTGTCACATGAAATTGAGACTGCTCCCTTTACCATTGGAATCTTGACCGAACTATGGCCCTTCGCTAAGATCTGCGTATGCCTAAACCACCATTTCCTACGGGTCCCCGACCAACGCCACGGATGGGTGGGGCTCGTCCACCGGCTCCTCCAGGCACATCCAAGCAATTCGAATCGCTTCGAGCGTCGTTGCTGTTTTGTCCAAAATGTCAGACCGCGACGCCGGCCCGTGAACGTCTTCTTTTAGTCCTCCCTACCGGCAGTCTCTATGAGTACCTCTGTGCCCATTGCGGGACTTCCACCGGTTCTAAAACCGATCAGGCCCAAAGCGAAGTTCGCCTCATTATTCCCTAAATTTTAGTTGCGTCGTTTTTTGGGACGAAGGTTTTTTGCGCTACGGCTCCGTTCTTCCATTTCGTCATCCCTGCCAGTAGGTGGCGGAAGTCATCTCCGAGAAGCCATGCACAGATAGAAACATGCATGGGATTCTATGAAGACGGATGGATCTGGCTGGGTCTCGGTTTCGACCGAGGCACAGATTTTTCGCCGTGGGCTCAGAATGATAATGTACAATTGGGAGGAGGCAGAGGTAAGTTCGGCGCCCTCTATTTTGGGGCTTGTGGGTTGATGGAATGACCGGGTGGAACGGGAAGACCTTCCTGGGCCATGATGCGAAGAGCATTAGTGGTCGGGCAGGGGCCGGGTCGCAGTTGGTAATCGAAGTGTAATGTGCCTGCTTTCACAGTTTCTTGAAAGTGGGCATTCCGGATATGACCGTTTCCACTGGCTAATCCTGTGAGTTCCAAATCATGGGTTGAAATCATTCCCAGTCCACGGCTTTGTTGAAGGACATGCACAAAGGCTTCGCTCCCAGCCAGCCGTTCGCGGTTATTTGTACCACGATAGATTTCATCAATGAGAAAAATGACCGGATCAGGATTGGCGCTTTCCACCGCTTCCAGAATGACTTTCAAGCGTTTGACCTCCGCGTAAAAATACGACAAACCTTCATCCAGAGCATCGGTGACTCGTATGCAACAATAGAGACGCAACCAGGTCCAGGAAAATACTCTGGCACACACCGGACCTCCTGCCTGGGCCAGGCACAAATTGATGCCGACCGTTCGCAGAAATGTACTTTTTCCGGACATGTTCGAACCGGTGACCAGTACGAGATGGCCTTCTCCTCGTAACTCCAGGTCATTGGTAATGCGATGAGCACGTGTAATAAGCGGATGGCCAAGGCCGCGCGTGGTCAGGCCTCGTGTGTCCGGGGTGGTGTGTGTGGTTTCGAGTTCTGGCCAGAGGTAATCAGGGTTGAGATAGGCATAACGCGCGAGGGCGCTGGCGGCATCAAGCGTGCCAACCGTATCCAGCCAATCTGGAAGTGTCGTGCGAAGGCGCGTGATGAGACGATTGAGTTTTCCGACAAACCACAAATCCCAGGGAACCAGAGCATTGAGGCCTAAATGAATCAGCGGGTGGGCTTTGACGCTGAGCCCCTGACAGATACGGCTGAGCTGTTTGAGACTCTGGGTCGGACGATGTTGTTGGGTCAAAATGGACTGGCAGATCTGAAGGATTATTGGTTGTTTGGGGAATGTTGATCCTTCCAGTGTCGCAATCACGCTGACAAGTTTTTCCAGTTCTTCATGGAGAGAGAGTACCCGGCCAAACAGGGGGTGAATGGATCCCGAGAGGAGAAAATATGTTCCGAGATAGAGAGTCAGGGGAAGCAGCCAAAAATTCGGCGCTCCTGTAATGAGCGTCCAGAGGCCTAAGCCGATGGTGAGACTCGTCAACGCGCATGCTGCGAGGATAATCAACGACAGATGACTGATGGAGATGGGCGTTTCGAGCAGAGAAATAATGCGGGTTCCCTTCAGTCGAACGGGGCTAATGAGTCGGGAGGCCAAAAGACAGCGATCCCTTAAACGGGAGAGCGGGGTGAGCTCTTTGACCAATGTCTGCCTGGTTGTCCATGATAGCCCGTCCGATTCGGGAAGATTGGATTGGAAGAGCCAGGTGGCCACGCGGTGTTGGCCAATGGAGGAAAAGGTCGTGTCGATCAGGGCCAGTAGGGAATGCTGACCCGTGAGGTCAAGGTCAATGGCGAACGGATGTCGCTCAGGAACATGATGTTCGTTGGCCGGTATGTGTGGCCAATCAAGCCGTAGTCGAGCGAGGCTGTCTTTTTTGATTTCCAACCAGAGTTGTAATCGATGCAACCGGGATTTCAATCGCTGGTGAAGCCAGGATATAGTGAGAAACCCGATGAGGAAGACGAGAAGCAGGCCATTTCCGGTATGAAACCACGCCTGTTGATACACTCCGACGGTGATGGCGGCCCCCGCAAGGAATATTCCCATTCTCCATCGGCTGAACCGCCGGCTGGCGATGGCGCCTTTCGCCTGCATCCGCTCGGTGCGGTGAATGAGGCGAAGAATCGCCTCTTCTCGTCTATCGGTGGAGGAAGGTTCCATAGGGCCTGCGGACATTAGCCGCTCTGCGTGATCCCGTCAATAGAATTGGCTGAGAAGCCTGTTGCATTCCGGTCAGGGTTTGAACGGGGTCTTCTATGATGTTCCGGTGAACAATGGGTGGGCGGAGTTGCCTGCCATTGAGAAACCTTTGTTAATGAGGGAATAGGTCAGATGGATGCGACTGTCTTTGAAATGACGATTCCTGTCTCTGTGGATTCTGCTGAATTAGCGGGGATGCTCGATTGCCAGGAATTTCTGGGAGCATGGGAGGCGGAAGGATCGATCGTGCTGTATTGGCGTACGAATGGAGCAGCTATTCTTCAGCAGGTTCGGTCGGCGATCAGCGTAATGGGTGTGGCTCTTCCGGAGGAATCACTACGGCTTCATCCGGTCAAAGCCCAGGATTGGAATGCCACCTGGGCGGCGTCCGTTCAGCCCATTCGTATTGGCCGTCGAATCGGGATCCGCCCGAGTTGGGCTACCATGGACATGCCCCAGGATGGAGTGGAATTGATCATCGATCCCAAGCAGGCCTTTGGGACGGGTCACCATGCCACCACTCAATTGATTCTCGAATGGTTGGAAGGGGTCACATGGGTTCCCGGTATGCGGGTGCTGGATGTGGGGACGGGGAGTGGCATTCTCGCGATGGCGGCATTGCGCCTCGGTGCAACCAGTGCGCTGGGAATTGATGTGGATACCCTGGCGCTAGACTGTGCCAGAGAATACGCAGCCGTGAATAATATTCAAGAAGACCTGACATTTTCCTCTTGCCAAATGGCCACGCTTCCGGCTCAACCATTTGATGTCATTCTGGCCAACCTGGATTGCAGAACTATCATTCAAGTAATGGGTCATTTTTCTAGAATGCGGGATTCGCAAACACATCTGGTGTTATCCGGGCTGCTGGAGGAAGATGAACCCGAGATTGTCCGGCAGTTGGAAGGATGGGGATGGTTTCGACACCATGTCAGGAGGCGGGATGGGTGGATAGCCATTCAGTTGGGTGTTGCTTCTCCCGACTCGTCTTCTTCGGGCTGAGATTCCAGGAATTCAATCAAGGCATGATAGGTGAGTTGCCGAACTTCCGCTTTCGATCCGCTGCCCTGATCCAGATTTTTTCGCAGCCAGACGGTTTCCGAAATGTGAGTGGTCGCTTTGTTGCACAGGGTCCACATCTGATGAAGAAATTCGATGGGAAGGCCAACCTGGACCCCTTCTGATTCAATACGGTCATCTAAAATAGCCAGGAGATCGGAGATTGCCTCGTCCGCCCGATAGGGTTGAGAAGCAAATCCGAAGCTGGCGTGGGCTGCTTCCTCCTGTTTGGCTTGCTCGACTAAGTCATGCATGTATTCCTTGAGCAGACCAATGATTCGTCCAGAAAATTGCATGTGGGTCGTGGGGGGGCTCTCCCGGCAATGGTTCGTGAGATGAAGTGAATTTTTTTGAAGTTGAAAATTCCAATCTGAGATGAGAATGATTCTATCGGTTAATCATCAAAGAGGGTATCGACGTCCTGTTTTACCACGCCGGGAGGGAGTCCGGGTTTCCAGTCTCCGTATTTTCCGTCCGGACGATGGAAGTATTGATGATGTTGGCGCTTAATGATCCAATCCTCACCATCGGCCCACAATTGTCGAATTTCTTCCTGTTCCATGAAGTCCGGTCTCCTATTTGGTGAAGTCTACAAGGGGGAGACGTAATCGTAATGTGTTGGATACAGCTATCTTAATGAAACCATTCTCTTCGGGCAATTCACATTATTTATGAAGGGGATTGGTGTGGGGAATCCCTCTGTGGGGAGTCTGTGGATCAGGCGGGAATCCGAAATGCACACTCTGAGTTGGTTACCCTGCTTGCATCATGACAAAGTCTTTTGCTCTTGACTAAATGCCGGTCTGCCATGATGTTGAAGTCTGGGAATATGAAGATTGCGGTGATCGGGGGTGGGCCTGCAGGGCTTATGGCTGCGGAGGCTGCGATTGCCGGTGGCGCGCGCGTAGATCTGTATGACGCCATGGCATCCGTCGGTCGGAAATTTCTGTTAGCGGGTAAGGGTGGGCTCAACTTGACGCATTCTGAGCCATTGGAGAAATTTATTTTGAGGTATGGTCCCCGGCAGAAACAGATCCAATCGTTGCTCGCAGGATTTGGCCCGGATACGTTGCGCGCATGGGCCGGTGGGCTGGGTGTTGAGACTTTTATCGGAACATCCGGCCGTGTGTTCCCTTCTGACCTCAAGTCTGCACCTCTTTTGCGGGCGTGGCTGCGCCGATTGCGCCAGCATGGTATGACGATTCACGTGCGGCATCGTTGGTGTGGCTGGTCGGAGAACGACACCCTCCGGTTTTCCACCCCCCAAGGAGATCGTGTTGTTTCCGCTGATGCCGTGGTGCTGGCGTTGGGTGGCGGCAGTTGGTCCAGGCTCGGTTCGGATGGAGCGTGGGTGTCATTGCTCGGTGGACGAGGAGTTCCTATTGAGCCGCTGAAGCCGGCGAACTGTGGCTTTGATGTCGGCTGGAGCCCGCATCTTCGTGGCCGCTATGCCGGACATCCCGTAAAGCCGGTTGTCGTTTTCGGAACCACGCCGGAGGGTTTGGAGTTCCGGCAACAGGGCGAATTTGTTGTGACAGAAACCGGCATTGAGGGAGGCGTGATTTACGCGATTTCCGCATGGATACGCGAGGAGATTGTGAAAACGGGCATGGCGCTTCTTCGGTTGGATCTGGCGCCAGACCGGGAGATGTCGCGCCTCATTTCAGACCTATCACGGCCACGTGGTTCACGCTCGATGGCGAGCCATCTCCAGCGCCGGGTTGGTATTTCAGGGGTGAAAGCCGGCCTTCTCAGAGAATGTGTGTCCAAGGAAGTCTTTGCCGACCCGATACTGCTCGGGACAGCCATCAAGACATTACCATTGCGTATTGTCGCTTCTCGCCCGTTAGAGGAGGCGATCAGCACCGCCGGCGGAGTGGCGTTCGAAGCCTTGGACCGGCGACTAATGATACGCGCATTGCCGGGAGTATTTTGTGCGGGAGAGATGCTGGATTGGGAAGCGCCAACCGGAGGCTATCTTCTGACTGCTTGTTTCGCTAGTGGCCATGCTGCGGGTGTTGGGGCCGTGAGGTGGCTTCAATTAACGCGTCACTCCACTTAGGTCAAGTTCTGTTCGGACAACCGGCAACCCTCTGTACTCACAGCGGCCAAGGACTCTTTCCCATTTCCGCATCCAACCAAAGGACAGTGACTCCCGCGGGGAAAAGGAGATGAGAAAATTTACGCTCCTAGGCGTTGGCATGAGCGTTTCACTTGGTATAAAATATTTTTTTTGTGTTCGGTACTCCCTCTCATAGCCTGGAATTCACCAGAGTAGCGCACAAAGGATTTGGACAATATGACCATGACTCATCGAATGCTGTATATTTTGTTTGCCAGCATGCTGCTTTCCTGGTTGATAATCCCGGGAGTTTGGGCGGAAGAATCTTCTCAGGTTTTGGCACAACAGTCCATGGATGAGTGTCAGAAAGGCCGGCGGGCGAAGGACGAATCGGTTCGGGTTGCTCATTTTGAACGGGGGCGTGAATTGGCTGAAAAGGCTGTGGTGCTTGACGAGCATTCAGCTGACGCACATTTTGCTCTATTCTGTAGTATCGGTGAGCGGATGCGGGCCAACGGGGAAGTCATGTTCTCTGTCTTTGAATATGGACGGATGATGGAAGCGCTGGACAAGACCCTGTTGCTCAATCCTCACCATGTTGATGCCCTCTCTTCTAAAGGGACGATTCTCATCGAAGTCCCCGGGTTGTTTGGAGGAGATGCTGAAAAAGGCGAAGCGATGTTGCGGGAGGTGATTCAGAAGGATCCTCAATCCATTAATGCTCGCATGGTGGTCGCGCGATTGTGCGTTGAGCGGGGTGAAGATCAAGAGGCGTTTGATTTAGCGAAAAAGGCGCTTGAGCTTGCCAGGGCTGCCAACCGGGATGATCTTCTCCCTGAGGCGGAAAAAACATTTTCCGAGATTCAGACGAAACTGGCTTCCAAGTAAATCGCGATTTGGTTTTTGCCAGGTGATCGCTTGGGATAAAATCCTCCTTCAATCATTTCCGATTATTTTCTTCACAACCTTCTCATATCCTCCCATCCGAGGCACCACAGCAAAATTCGGTGCTCTGTATATATTATACAAGGTATGAAGATGCGCGTGGGTGTATCCAAAGATCAAGAACGTATGTCCGCTAGTCATTCAATTTCAGGTCTGTCCGATTACCTGGTCCCCGGGTTGTCCATCCTCTTTGTTGGAATTAATCCGGGTCTGCGCTCCGCTGAAGTCGGACATCATTTTGCCGGGCCTTCCAACCGGTTTTGGAAATTGCTGTTTGACGCTAGACTGATTCCATTTCCCATGACCTATCAGGATGATTGGCGATTGCCTGAATTCGGATATGGGCTTACCAATCTGATTGTCCGGCCGACCGCCGGTGTTCGGGATTTGGGAAAACGGGATTTTCTGGAAGGGCATCAGGCATTACTGACAAAAATTATGACCTATCAACCTCGACTCGTGGCCTTGTTGGGAGTCAGTATGGCTCGCATGCTTCTCTTGTCCAAGGAGGCAGCACCTGCTGTTCAACGGGCGATTGAAAGCCCTATTCAGGTTGGCCTGCAATCTCTTTTGCTTGGTGGTGTTCCTGTCTATGTGTTGCCCAACCCGAGTGGAAGAAATGCCCATTTTTCCTATCAGCAGATGAAGGTCTTGTTCGGCGGGTTGAAGGAATGGGGTCAACCATGGTGACCCACAGGGACGGTGGGCAAATTGACTACACAAAATTGTCGGTCGAATCTGGCAGAGAAGATGACGTTGATCTCCCGACCGGGGTGTGCATAAATGAATCTTAAGCTACCGGTGTTCTTGTTGCCTATTTGCAGAGGAAGTGGGTTCGAAGGATGAGCGTTGTTACACGCTGTGCGGGGCGTTCAGAAACGCTGGGGGTAAGGATGAGTGATCACAGGTTGATTCTGTTTGGACTCATTTTTTTTGTAGGGCTTGGCGTTGTCTCAAGGTTGGGAGAGGCCTTGGCCATGCCGATTTCCCACGCCATTGAACAGGCCAAGTTGGCGACAGTCGGGATCCTTCAGGCTGATCAACTCGAGACTCAGGACAGTGACTATGGGCTGCCGGTCAGTATTCGCGGATCGGGAATCCATATCGGACGGGGAGTGATTGTGACGGCACGGCATGCGGTAGAGCGTACAGAGGGGGGAAAGGTCGTGATCCCGGACACTATACATGTGGTGACGGATGATCTTTTCGAGTTGCCGGCAGTCCGTCAGGGAGCGAATACTTACTTGGATGTGGCCGTATATCAACTTCAGGGCCTCGAATCGGATTGGCCACACGCGCATGTCACATTTGCCGATGAAGATGTGACGTATGGCGATCAGGTCTTTACCGTCGGGTATCCACTGGGTTGGGGCCCGGCCATTAACTTTGGTACGACTGGAAATCCCAATACGTTTTTGCCGACGGTAAACAGTCGATTAATGCAGGTGGATATGTCCGTGTGCAGTGGCAATTCCGGCGGCGGGTTGTTGAATCAACATGGACAATTGGTGGGGGTCATGCATGCCATTATTCAAACGGAGACGAAGCACGACGATCGGCGGTGTGCCAGATTGGCTTTTGCTCTTCCGGGCCCGTTGGTTCAACGAGTGGTGACAGCCGTCTTGGCTAACAGGGTGCCCGGTTTTTCTGTGTTGGGGATTCAGCTCCAGACATTGAGGATGGGAAATCGCTGGGCGCTGGTCGTGGCTAAAGCGTCCGGTCCCTCACGCCATGCGGGATTTCAAAAAGGCGATGTATTGGTGGCCATTAATGATGTGCTGATTGCCACACCGGCACAATTGAAAAATTATCTGATTGAGCGAACGGAACCCGGGCAAGTCGTCCAACTCAGGGTTCAGCGTGGAGATTCTCAGGAAGTGCTCTCGGTTACGTTGGGCCGATCCTAAGAGGGCATTCAAATTGAGAATAAATGCGCTCCGTTTATTCGGTTTCCAACAAGGGGCTTGCCTGTCTGTCTTTGTGGGGTTCCCATGGGTTCTATGATGGGCCTTCAGGCACAAGGGAGTATGGTTCGTCTTCCCTGTCAGATATTCCTCAACACTTCTTTCAACTACCAGTGGAAATTCTGGATTCCTCTAGATTTCGGAATCCTTCCCAGATACTATTATAGTAAAATGGCATAAAGGATGGTACATTTTGGGAATGTACTATTTGACTTCTTCTCATCAAGGAAAGTGCATGCCAACCGAACAAATTGGACCAGATCAAGCAGTCACGAAGGAACAGTTCCATTCCATTCTTCGAAAGTGGCTCACTGAGACAGACGACACATTAGTTGGGCCGACGACCGTTAGGGGCCGAACGCCATGGATCCATGTTCGTGACGGCTCAAGGTTGTTTTTTCTTAATGCCGATACTGGTCGCGTAGCCGTCATGGGATATCTTGAACTCGTCGACTTGCACGGAGAAGATCTGGACTGGGAAATTGTACCAAGTCAGAGTGGCAGATTGACGGCGGTCGCCTATGGACCCGAAAGGGTGCGGCACACACCATTTTACCTGTATTTTCACTCGAATTAGTTCCCCAAAACGCCTAGGAAAGATCGATGAAAACCGAGTGTGCGGTTTACACCACGAAATCATTCCCAGAAAAAATTCCCCCGTAATTTACTCCTTACGAAGGTGAAGAGTAAAACTTTCATGACCCATTTCTATTCTTCTTCGCTTCTTCTGACCGTTGCACCGTTTGTAAAAAATCCATTTCTCATCATGGGAAATGAAGCTCAAGGAATGGAGCAACATTGGTAAAAGAGCATGAATCACACCATAATCCTCAAGATTCCCTACAAATGATCCGATAGACACACCAAAGCACTAAAACATGGAATTGCCCACTGGGAATCGGTTCAGGGAAAAAGAAGGATCAATGCTTCTCCATGATTATTAAAGAACGAACAATGAATGGCTTGCCTGTCGTGAGTCTTTCAGGGAAATTAGATATTTTTTCTAAAAATGCCTTTAAGGAGACCGCAGAAAAATATACCGACGCGAATTCCAAGGGGTTGATCCTGGATTTTCAAGGGGTGACCTTTTTGGATAGTGTGGGGTTAGGGGCTTTGGTATTGCTCGCCAAGACTTTCCTGAAACTCAAAGGACGGATGATTATCGTGAATCCTCAGGAACAAGTGAAGAGACTCTTAGGCGAAATGCATATGGAGAAGATCATTCCCATGTTTACAACGGATGCGCAATTTTCTACGTTTTCTGAGCTCTAGCTTTTCTGCCTTTCCCTCCTTCTTCCTTCTCAGTTGCCTGCTTTGGGGAGGAATCCTCAGAGATTCTTTTACGTGTATGCCATCCGTTCTGACCTGACCTCTTTCAGATAAGGAGGGTGGATGTGATGAATCCTCTCTATGCCATGCCCATCACGTTCCACTGTAAGCGTCTGAGTTTGACGCTGAGTAGGAGGAAGGGGTAGTCAACAGAGGGAGAATTCCAGTACAGTAACGGAATATTTTCCAAAGAGGACACCGTTTTCGTTCCCGGATCGCCTCCAACTCTCTATTCTGTTCAGGCTTGTCTCGCAAGTCCATTTTTCACGATGGTTCGTCTCTGACCTGTGAGTCTTCCTCTTCATTCCTTTCAGTACGATGCGATTGTCGTTGGCTTGGGGCCTGCGGGGGCCTCGACCGCTTATGAGCTGGGCCAATTGGGAATGTCTGTGTTGGCCTTTGATAAGCAGGTTCATCCTCGGTACAAAGTATGCGGCGGAGGGCTCTCCGCTAGAATTGAACGAATTCTCCCGGCCGATTTCAAAACGATTGTTGAAGCGACGGTGTATCGTGTGCAATTTATTTACGGGGGAACTGATTCCTTTATTGTCGAATCTCCGCAACCCGTGGCATATATGGTCATGCGCCAGACCTTTGATCAATGGTTGGTCGAAAAAGCCCGGCAGGCCGGGGTAGAGATTCGGGAAGAAGAGTCCGTGGTAGCCATTCAGGAATTGGAGGATGGGGTCGAAGTGGCTACAGGGAAGGGACGCTATCGTGGCCGGGTGGTCATCGGAGCTGATGGAGCGATGAGTGTGGTGGCTCAACAATGTTTCCCAGGGCGGGATGTCGGAAATATTCCTGCCTTGGAAAGTGAATATCATGGAAATACACCTCATGCGTTTCAGGGCACACATACGGTCCTGATCAGTTTACGCGGGGCGAAAAAAGGATACGGTTGGATCTTTCCGAAGAAAAGGGGGCTGTCGCTGGGCGTGGGCGAATTTGTTCGTGGCGGAAATCGCCCTAAACGCAGTTTTGAGGATTTTATCCGTCATGAATCCGCCTTAGCCGGGCTTTCTATTCCTTCCCCAGTAGGGCACCCTCTCCCAATTGCCCATCATCAGGCAAATCGCTTTGGGCATCGGTGGGCGGGAAGTTTAGTGCGGCATCGGGCCGTATTGGTTGGCGATGCCGGTCGTTTGGTTGATCCGTTATTGGGAGAAGGTATTTATTATGCCGTCCGATCGGGACAATTGGCGGCAGCCAGTGTGGCCACCACTCTCCGGGATCCAAGACATCGGTTGGAGGAATATGGAACGAAGGTGGAAGCCGAATTCGGCCCGGAATTTCGAGTGGCTTCTCGATTAGGAGCCATCATTTATGGGTTACCACGATCGTGCCATTGGTGGGCGGGCCGGACTTTTCCCGAAACCTATCAACGGGTGCTTCGGCGGTATTGTGAACTTTTACAGGGACGTGAAACGTATCAGACACTTTGGACCAAAATACTACAACGACTGAGAGGTCCATTTGGACGTTCATCACCAGGGAGCTGAAGTGTGAGAATGGTGGAGGGTACAGGGGGTTAGTGATGGCCTGCGGTTGGGATAGTGATGTTCGAGGTAGGCACCTGACACCGCCTCTTCAGGCTCAGGCAATTTGAACAGAAGAGTGGACGAGGTCATCCTCTAACAGACAGATCCTGCAGCTTGGGTTGGGCCTCTGGAGGCAGGTATGTTGAGACGGGTACGTTCTTGCGTGAGTATGATCTGGCAGGAATGGAGTTATTCCCCAGATGGGGAAAGGTCAGGAGGTATTTCCTAGTTTATGAAGGTCGGATTTTAAAGGAGTGGCATACGTATGTCAGCGCTGATTTATGGACAGAAGCTCACCAAAGCCTATGGGACCAAGCGTCTCTTTCATGAACTTACCCTAGGTGTTTCAGAAAAAGACCGTATCGGGATTATCGGACCAAATGGCTCGGGGAAAAGTACCCTCCTTCGGATTTTTGCCGGGCTGGAACAGCCGGATGAGGGAAGAGTCACTCGACGGCAGCGTCTTCGCATTGCCTATATTCCCCAACAGGCCGATTTCGATTCGGAGTCGACGGTCGCAGAGGAAATTGAGCGAGCGGCCTTGGCCTCTGGTCTGCACGCACATGATTGCGTGGCTCGAGTGCAGGAGACGTTGGGACGCATGGGGTTTGCTTTGGGAGATCAGTTGGTGGGGCCTCTTTCGGGCGGATGGAAAAAACGTCTCGCTATTGCCTGTGGATTCGTTCAGGCGCCGGATGTCATGCTGGTGGATGAGCCGACGAACCATCTCGATTTGGAAGGGATGCGTTGGCTGGAGCAGGTGATGTCCCAGGCACCATGGCCGTGGGTCATGGTGAGCCATGATCGATGGTTTCTTGGCCATGCGACTAATAAGGTGGCAGAAATAAATTCAAGGTATCCGGATGGCATTTTTCTTGTCCCGGGAGGCTATGAGGAGTTTCTGGTTAAGCGGGAGGAATTCCTGAACAGCCAAACTCAACAAGCTCAGGCCTTGGCCGGAAAAGTCCGTAGAGAAGAAGAGTGGCTCCGTCGAGGTCCCAAGGCTCGAACGACCAAAGCCAAGTATCGCGTAGATTCTGCCCATGCCCTGCAGGCGGAATTGGCTGAGACCCAAATGCGTTTACGACAAGGGGAGACCTCCATTGATTTTGTCGGTTCGGGTCGGCGCACGAAACAATTGATGGTCGTTCACCAGCTTCAAAAGGCATTTGGCCCGCGGACGCTGATCCAACAGTTGGACTGGGTCATTTCACCGGGAACCGCCACCGGGGTCTTAGGTCATAATGGTTCCGGCAAGTCCACTCTTTTAAAATTACTCGCTAAGGAATTGGAACCGGATCAGGGTACCGTCACCTATGCTGATAAATTACAGGTGGTCTATTTTGATCAAAATCGGGATCATCTCGATCCGAAGATGACACTGCGGCGGACGTTGTCGGATTCGGGACATACCGTCATGTGCCGGGGGCAGATCATACATCTGGCTGGATGGGCCAAACGGTTTCAGTTTCAGCCTGAACAATTGGATCTCCCTATTGAGTTGCTTTCTGGTGGCGAGCAAGCCCGGGCGGTCATTGCCCGCTTAATGCTGCAGTCAGCCGACGTGTTGATTGTGGATGAGCCTACGAACGACTTGGATATTCCGACGCGAGAAGTATTGGAAGAGAGTTTAAAGGATTTTCCCGGCGCATTGATCCTCGTTACTCATGATCGTTACATGATGGAGGAAGTGTGTACGGATTTTGTGGGGTTAGACGGGCAGGGAGGACACGGGCAATTTGCGGATTATGGACAATGGGAATCCTGGCTTCGCCGGCAACGATCAGGCAAAGATCAGACGGACAATCCATCAAAGAGTGTTCGTGCCACGGCTGAACGGCCAAAAGCGAAAAAACTGTCGTTTCGTGACCAGCAAGAGTATGACACGATAGAAAAACGGGTGCTTGATGCCGAGGCGGTACTTGAGCTGTGCCGTACTGAAACGGAAAATCCCAAAATTGCTTCCAATCATCACAAGCTTCAAGAGGCCTATGAAAATCTCAAATCCGCCGAACAGGACGTGGAACGCTTATATACCCGATGGGCGGAACTTGAGGCCAAGCAACAGGCCTAGAGGACAATGAGTATATAAGCCCCTATCGGGGTTGGTATATAATCCCCTAATAGTGAGTTTATCCTGCCGTGTGGCAAAGAAAGTGATGATTTTATGGGCCTGCCGGCTTTCCTTCTAAGACTAAGCATGATGCTCTGGCTCTGTTGGGTGGGAGCAGCGTGGGCCGGTTATGAGGAAGGAGAGGAGGCCTACCTGCAGGAGGATTTTGCCACAGCTCTAACTGAATGGCGACCGTTAGCAGAAGAGGGAAATGCCGAGGCGCAGAACATGTTGGGCTATATGTACCGGTATGGCCAAGGAGTGTCACAGGATTTTGAGCAGGCTCGACTGTGGTATCGTCGGGCAGCCGATCTCGGGAATGCCAGGGCTCAAAACAATCTTGGGGCGATGTACCGCCAGGGTTTAGGAGTGCCGCAGGATTATCAAGAAGCCTTTCGATGGTTTCTCCGGGCTGCCGAGCAGGGGAACGGTGGTGCGCAAAATCATGTGGGCCTCATGTACTACAAGGGAGAAGGGGTTCAACCGGACCTGATGCAAGCCTATATGTGGGCGTATCTGGCTGCCCAGCAAGGCCTGGATCCGTCGATCCAAGCCTTGGACCTCCTCTCTCAGGAGATGACCGCTGCTCAGATCAATGAGGCAACAGATCTTGCACGGAAATGGAAACCCAAAGGTGAAGAGTTTGCCCTTTAGAGATATGTCCGATGTCCCTGTATTGAGATACAAGTTTTCCTTTGTCGTGAGGGACTCTAATAGTTGTGAGGCATGGGCTTTGGAAGACCTGACGATGTCGGAGGGTTTGGCATCCATTTGGCGACTACAACATCTGCCTGTGTTTGACTCCCTCCCAGTGGAGTGCTACCCTGACCCACGGTGCAAGTAGTGCTGGTTCTCCTGCCTTTTCTGCTTTTTCATTCCTGAGGGGATTGAACTTTACGATTTTTTGTGAGGCAGTAGGGCTTTCATTGCTCCTCGCTTTTCGTTCGGTTCGAGAGGATGGTGTGTGTTCTTTGTCATGATTGCCATGGTTGTTTAGACAGAAGGAGGCTTCCATGAAGCTGACAATGAGGTGGGGTGGTAAGGTGAGGAAGAGAAAAGCCTTTAAACCTGAGCCAAAAATTCGTTGGGAACTCCTTGGTCTGGCTGATCCTTCTAAAGAAAAAATACCCATGTCGATCAATGAGGTTCGCCGACAAGTTCTGATGATGTCCAGTCCTGGGTTTGATCAGGATAGTGCCTCTCGCCTTGATGTGGTGCCTCAAAAAGTTCCCCGTTCTTCGAATTTAGAAAAGCCTTTGTCCAAGGCACGCAGGGAGTCCACGTAAAGCGGGTATGCCCCTTGGCCGGATGAGAGCGGACGTATGGAGGCCACCTATTAGAATCGGTGCCTCAAGCCAGCCGGTGTGATGGTATGGCAAACAAGCAAAGTCTAGGAAAGCTTTATGGCTCAAATGATGGAGCCGGAGGCGTGAAACCCTAGCTGAAAGGAGGAAGATATATGGGACGACCGACAAAAGTGACCCAGGCCAAACGGAATCGCGAGATGGTCAAAAGGATGAAGCAACAGGATAAAGAAGCCCGTCGTGAGCAACGCAAGTTGGAAAGCGAAGACCCTCCTCGGGTGCTTGATGGGGAAGATCCCGATTTAGTTGGGATACGGCCGGGCCCGCAACCACCACAATACTAGTGAGTTCTGAAACGTCTCACTGATCGTTTCACACAAATACTGATTTTCTTTTTTGGGATGTCTTCCCAATCCAATTTTGCGCTGTCGATGTTGGCATTTTGACTTGAATTTTCGTCTTACGCCTCTTCTCTGCCCACCCCCTTGTTTCTCTTCGTTCCGCCTAAAATCTGGCCTATCATGCCGTGGTTTTTATTTTAGTTCACATTTTGAATATGGCCCTGACCCGTAGAGTAGGACACACAAATTCATCCAGCGGTTATGGTAGAGTGGTTTTGTGGATCTGAGAGATTTTCTAATGTGTGTGGTGATGGTGCTCTTGTTGATGGGGGGATGCGCGTCCTCGCCCATGAAGATTCCCGAAGCACTACAAAGTCAGATTGATCCCACTCTCACGTTTTCGCAAGTGATTCAACATCCTGAGTCCTATCAAGGAAAGATGCTCCTGCTTGGCGGGGAGATCCTTTCGGTCAAGCGCCTTAAGGATGGTACCCGGATTGAGGTGTTGCAATTACCCTTGGATGAGTACCAACGGCCCCTCGTGACCCGCACCGACTCACAAGGCCGGTTCCTTGCCATGGAAAAAGCCTTTCTTGATCCCGCCATGTTTCCGCCGCATACCCTGATCACCATTGTGGGAGAGGTGACGGAAAGTGTCGCCGGCAAGCTTGATGAAATGGACTATCAGTTCCCCGTGGTGGTGGTTAAAGACCTGTATGTGTGGAAAGATCCGTCTCTGACTCAAGCAAGCAACTCCGGTCCCTGGTATAGCATTTTTGGTGGTGGCAGTACCGGAGGGAGGGTCGGTGGCGGGATGGGGGTTGGCATCGGCTTTTAGTGTCAATTCGCTCTTTCTGCCGTAGCTTTTACCCCTCATTAGAACATTCGGCTATGTGTTTGGGGATGAACCTTAATTCTGAGCGTGCGAGTTATTGAATTTTCTCCTCACACTTCTCCGTAGCAGTTTTGGCCTTCTCCTAAAATAATGGAAGGTGTCCTCCCTTTCATTATTTTAGGTGGGAGGGCACAAAGGGTTCTTTCCTTAAGCCAGCCTGTGCGTCTAAGATATTGAAGGCATCTCGGTATAGAATTCTGAATAATTTACGAAGGCAAGGCAGGTATTGCATTTGCCAATACACAAAGGTGGGAGATGAATAAAGAGCAGGAAGAATGGATACCGCATGTGAATTCTGAGGGAGAAGGACAAGCCCAACGGATGTTCGGATCTGCGCGACGGGCTGCGGCTTTCTATCGGAATCAGATGACGAACGAATTAAACGAGAAAATGCAATCGTTTATTGCCAGACAGGAGATGGTGTTTCTTTCGACCGCCAATGCCAAAAGGGAATGTGATTGCTCGTATCGGGCGGGGACTGCCGGGTTCGTCAGAGTGCTCAATGCCAGGATGTTGGCCTATCCCGAATATCGTGGAAATGGGGTCATGGCGAGTGTCGGCAATATTCTTGAAAATCCCCAAATCGGTCTGATGTTCATCGATTTTTTCCAAAGTACAGTCGGGCTGCATGTCAATGGAAAGGCCAGTGTGGTGACCAATGAAGACGTGGCTGTCATGCCAGGGATTCCCGAGTCCATGCTTGAGGCATCACGTATGAAAGGGGGACAACATCCGGAATGCTGGGTGATCGTAGAAGTCCAA
>JAGQKG010000071.1 GCA_020430245.1 Nitrospira sp. | reverse complement strand
GTTTTTCCCACAGAGGAACCTGACCTGCATTCCACACGGGTGGCAACGTACAACCGTACAAGCCACTAATCCAGTCAAAGGTAATCTGCACCCCACGATCCGGCCCTGTCGCCTTTTGATGCAACCCGGGTAACATCACCACGGGAAACTCGAGTCCTTTGGCCTTATGAATCGTTAAAACACGGACTGCGTCTAAGGTCTCTTCGGCCAAAGGGGCCTCCGGCTCTGAAGGATGGGTCATGAGGGAATCGACCAACCGTTCGACACAGGCAGAAAACGATAACGAAGGAATAGCCCCCTGTTTACCCATGAGGTCACGAAGCTTCCAGACATTTAACACCGCCTGCTCACCATGGCTCGAGGCTGCGGCCAATTCCACGAGAGGAAGTTGTTGAAACAGGTGATCAAGCAATTCGGGAATAGGAAGTCGATTGGCTTGGGCATGAAGCCAGGCCAGCCGTTGAAAAAGACCCTGAATAACCGACCGTTGTGAGTTCCCCCATTCATCAAGTTTCCCGGCCTGTCGGATATCCATCGGTCCGAGTTGCATGACATCCATAATCTCCTGATCCGTCAGCCCACCTAACGAAGAACGGAGAATGCCCACAAGGGCCACGGCATCGGTAGGGTCATCCACAACGCGAAGCACATTTATCACATCAATCACTTCCTGACGCCGGTAAAAATGCCGTTCACCATCGGCCATACAAGGTATGTTGTGGCGCTGCAGTGCTTCAAGATACACCTGCGCATTGGTAAATTTCCTTAACAACACCGCGATATGCCCGGGACGCAAGGAGACTTTCACTCCCTTCTCTATGATCCACTGTCTGCCCGGCAGTAAATGTTCTTCAATCCACTCGGCCAACCATTCTGCCTCCACCCGTGTGGCCCGTTCGGCATCCCATTCGTCTTCTCCTTGAGGGTTGGCCATCACAAAGATCTCCATTCCTGTCGGGCCGGAACCTGCCTCTCGCATCCGTCCAACCGCCAGGGGAACATTGGGAGGTTGCACATTGGCTTGAGGAAGGAATAACCGGTCAAACACGGCATTGACGGCTTCAAGAATGGCCTCATCACTACGAAAATTGGTCAAAAGTGTACACACGATCCCACCATCATGCGTTATCTTCTCGACGACCTGATCGAAAGCCTCGATATCAGCGCGCCGAAAGGCATAGATCGATTGCTTGGGATCGCCCACAATAAACAGCTTCCCGGGCATAAGCTGAATATCCCGCCAAAATCGCCTGCACTCATTTGGACACTCCCCTAAATACAGCAAAATTTCATATTGGATCGGATCCGTATCCTGAAATTCATCCACCATAATGGCCGCATAGGTCTTTTTCAATTGCTCTCGAACCATGGGATGATCTCGTAAAAGATCTCTGACTCGGATCAAAAGCCCGTCAAATCGAATCCATCCCTTCTCCGAATAAACCTGACGGACTCGTGCCGCAAACGGCCCAAGCACATGAATGACCTTACCCAATAGGGCTTCATTGACCTGCAACAGCTGTTGCGCAGCTTGAACCGCCCGCTTGGCATCTTGAAATTCCGATAAATCCCACTCTCCCGGTGCCTGACCAATGGTGGAATCAAGCAATACTTTTTCTTCATCAGACAACTGGAATTCCGTTGGTGACTCCATGTGGCCCACCCGATCAAATACGCGTTCAGCGAGAGATAACAGCTTCTCAATTTTTCGAGGTTTGGCTCGATCATATTGCATCAGCCACGATCGGACCTGATGTTGTTTATTTTGTAGCCACATCCGAAAGGCCAGAGAGGGTCCTTCGGACCACAGTTGATGACTTAATTCAGGGATAGAAATCTGATCCTGACAAAGTGAAAAGGCAAAGGATCGGATCTCTTTCAGACCCACGTGATTAAGCAAGTCCTGCCACTGGGCATGCGAAGCCCCCTGCGCACCTAACTCCTGTTCCAACCAGGCATCCCACGCCTCTTGAAACGTCTCAAGAAATTGAGTCCCTTCATCTTCATGGAAATGAGGATCCACCCTGGCTTCTAAAGGATACAGACGAAGGACATGAGCGGCAAAACTATGGAGCGTGACAATTTGCGATTTCTCCAGATCACTCAAGGCAACCTGAATTTTTTCCCTCACATGGTCCGTGGATACATGATAGCGTTGCTTCAATTCCTCAAGGCCTGAGCCACCGGAACTCCCACCTTCCTGTTTCGCCTCACAATCAGCCAGCAACCCATGCAACCGGTCGCGGAGCCGCGCTTTCATTTCATTGGCAGCCTTATTCGTGAAGGTCAGAGCCAACATGTCAGTCAAACGTAACGCGTGCGGCTCCCTCAAAATCGCATGAATGAGTCGATTCACCAACAGCGTCGTTTTACCCGTCCCGGCTCCGGCCAGCACGACGACATTGCGATCAAAGGTAGTTTCCGCCACAAGTCGCGCATCGGCGTCGGGAAGGAGCCCGAGATTATTCATGGGTGGCCCGTTGCTTTCGTCCCTGCCGAAATTCTCTCGCCAAGGGAATCCCGTAAGCCCTGACCCACGACGGATGATGCTGGAACCGACAGGCCACAGACCACGGGCAAGTACGACAGTAGGAACCCGGTAGAACAAAAAACTGTCCGGCGCGTATGCTCTCGATCCAACGACGAATTGTCCGCAACAATTGGTCACCGGTCCGCGTATCCCAGATCGATCCGGGAAACGATGAGAAGATGAGGGGCTTAGGATTGAATAGACGGATAAACCGGAATTCCACGGAATGAATCGCAGGACGTGGCAACACGGTTTGTTTCGAATTCTCTCTAGATTGGCCGGCCAAGCTCAGGAAAGACATCATTGAATATAAAGGAGGTTGTAACCGTCGCCCCTGCAGGGCTTCGTTGACGAGATCGGGATCGTCTGCTCGAGTCGTCAATCCACTCGAAAACTTATAATCAACAATACGAGACCTTGAGCCATCAGGCTGCTGGTCTACGCGATCCACTCGTCCGTGAATCTTTAGCAGGGATGAGGCTCCCGGCACCGCGCTTGGAATTTCTCCCTCGGCTCCCACCTCACAATCCACAGGCATCATGCCCTGATCGGCAAATTCCTGTTGATCATGTTCGATCATCGCCAATACCACAGAACCTAATCTCATTTTCATTCTCTCCCATAGAACCACATATCCTGTTCCATAGTGCATCGCATATTCATCGCATACCTGGTCAATGGTCGAGGCGATCAAGGAAGAAAGATCAACGGGCTCTATGGGAGCGGCTGGCCATTCCCGATTCATGAGAGATTGATAGACGTGTCGAAGAATAGCATGCCCCAACTCGCCCCAAGCCCGATTTGGAATGTCCCGCGAAATAGGCTCTCGAATATTCCGTGTATGCAGAGCATGCTCCATCCAATACCGGAAAGGACATTGGGCATAATGTTCCAACGCTGTCGGTGACAATCCTCGGGACATGAGATCCCACCAATGAGGACCCTCGACTGCCATGATCCCATCAAATGAGCCTCCGCCGGAGGAAGTCCCTTCAAGCGCAGACACCGCCTTAAGCCCATGGAGAAGAATCTTCCACCACAGCGATGGCGCCAAGGAATCTGATTGAATCGCCTGACCCTGAAGGAGATGCCGAAGACGGGTTTCCTGTCCAGTTTCTTCACCGGAAGAAAAGTATGGAATCCTTACCCGCTCGCCCATCCGCAACGGCACGCTGATCTCCGAGTCAGAACAGCCAGGTACCTCTCTCATGCATTCCGTTAAGAGAGAGGACGGCAACAGCGGACACCCCGTATGGTCAGCGCGTTGATAGACGAGATACACTCGTTCCCGAGCCGAGTGCCGGAGCAACGCAAACAACAGAGCCTCCTCATCAAACCCATGCATTTTTTCATCAATTTTATATCCAAGACTTTCCGCCAACACCCTTCGATCACCGTCACGTAAAAATGCATCCTCCCGAACCACACGTGGAAAGACCTGATCATTCATTCCGAGAATAAACACGGTTCTAAAGGCATGGCCTCGCGCCGCCATAGCATCGAACACCTGTACACCTAAAGGGCTTTGTCCCGGTATCGGCTTTCTCGCTCCTTCCAAGGCTCTTCGAAACACTTCAACCCATACCCCCCATGTCACTTGAGCACCGACCCGATCCAGTTGTTTGAGCTGTGTCATGACCTGTTCAAATCCTAGCGCAAGACTTGCCGAATGAGCCTGATCCGGCTCTTCCATTGGAGAAGGTGTCTCTTCTTGAAGCAGGGAAAGATGCGTGCTCACGAGTTCTTCAAACGCGAGGGTGAGTTCGCCGATGGAGCCTGATTCTGGAAGAGCCTGGCAGTCGGCTACCAGACGGCCCACGACGTCAGCGCACTGGTGTAATGCAACAGACGCCTCCTCCAACGGCACTCCGATCTTTCGCTGCCAGGCAGCAATTGATTCTGGAGTTTTCGCGACGGCTGCGAGACGTCCCCAATCTTCCCGCCCTTGCAGAAGACGCCAATGATGAATGGCCTGGCTCCAGATGGGCTTTTGTTCATGGGTGAAACGGCCCTTGACCGACAGGCTTCTATAATAGGGAGAGGTCACGATATTTAACAGGGCCTGCCAGGGGTACCGTTCCTCCCTCAAGCCGGCGAGTTGCCACCAAAGCTTGGCGACCGGTTCGTCTACCAAGGGTACAGTCGCTGTTGTACAAAAAGGAATTCGATGCTCCTCAAATACCCGACGCAGAAAAAGTCCATACGGATCAAGACTTCTGGCCACCACCCCAATCTCACGAAACATATGCCCTGTCGTTTCGACCGCGTGCAAAATCGCTTTGCAGGTGAAAGCCAGCTCCCCTTGACACCCAATCACATTAACCACCTGCACGGATGGGGATGATACGTTCCGATTCCCTAATCCGAACAATTCGTCCTTTACCTCAAGGGGTTGGTGCACCACTCCCGCTTTTAACAGGTGTCGATCGATAAATCGTCGGGCAAATTTATAGGCAGGTTGATCGATAAAGGGAAAGAACACCTTCACTGAATGAGCACGAGCCACCTCTTCTAACAGCGAAAGCTGCACCTGAGTGATGTCGTAAAACCCGTAATAGATGATCATCGAGAATCTGGCAAGAAACGGTGAGTCTGCTACGCAGTGGATCATCGAATTGGCCAGGTCTTCAGGCAATCCCACACCAAACTCCCGGCTCAAAATCCCGAGCGCCTCTTGGAGGCCCAGCAATCCTTGTAGGCGACTAACCGCTAGCTCATCGAACAATCCTTCCTCCACGGCTCGAAGGGCCACATTAGGCTCAACTTGCGCCTCCAAGAGATCCCGCAGACTTCGCCATACGGCCGGCCTGAGACCTAATGAACCGGGAAGATCTGCAAAGGGTCCGACGGTTTGTCCACCCTTTTCTAAAAGCACTCCTAAAAGATATTCATAGAAGAAGTCGCCAACCAGTTCAAACTCCGGCTTTTCTGTCTCCGGCGAATTCAATGCCCTTTGCTCAGCATGAAGATGGAGAGCGACCTGATGGAATGTCAGAACATGCAGATCGAAGAGCGCACAAGAATGCGCCGCACACAACAGCCACTGGAGTCTCCTTCGTAACGATTCAGAAGGCACAAAAATGGCCACCGGCGCACGGGAATCGGCAGACTTGATCTGCTGGACCGTTTCGACTAGAGCTGATTCAAGGTGAGGAGAGAATGGGCCGCTGACAAGGGTAAACATCCGGACTTTGCGTTCGAGCGGAGGTAGGCGATAAGACCGATTCTGCAGATTTCTAGCCGGTTTCTGGCCCTATGAGTTCACCATTACAATCAGGGCAACTCCAGTCCCCATCAATCAGGGACATGGGATCACCGCAGAAGGAACATTCCGGTGGAGGACCGGAAGGAACCCTGGGAAGGACGGGCAACTCAATATCTAATTCTATTTCGTCTTCATCTTCATTGGACATTTGATAACCTCGTATATCATTCGCCGTCGTTATCTCCTCAGAAATTGTATTTGAAGATCTCTCGTGGAGATAATGTCCTGAGATTATTCCTCAGTTTCCTCTTTTTTAGGTTTTGGCTTGGCCTTCGCTTGCAGCGCTTTCTCCGCACTCTCCCGTGGTGGAACCCCGATAAAAGTCAACCGTCCATTGATCAACGTCGCGGGCACAGCACGAATGGAATGCCTTTCCGCGAGCTCTTGGCCGGCCTCCGATGTAATATCAATCTCTCGGTAACTAAAACTATATTTAACCCGCATGCCCTTCCAGAGCGTTTTCGCACTAGGACAGGCCGAACAGGATTTGGACACCAACAGGGTCACATTCGCCATCGGATTCACTCCTCTTTATAAAACTGCACAACACAGTCATGTTAGCACTGACGAAAATACGCGAGCAAGGTAAAACGAAGGAACAGCGATTCATACGCCACGAGGAAATCCTACGGAAAGAGCCAACCACATGAATGCGCGACTTACATTTTACGAGGTTCGAGTTCGATGATGCCTTTGCGGATGGCCAGGATGGCCGCTTGAGTTCGATCAAACACATGGAGTTTATGAAAGATATTGCGGACATGATTTTTGACAGTCTTTTCGCTGAGATCCAGAACGTTGGCAATTTCCTTATTTGTTTTTCCATCCGCAACTAACTGCAACACGGTGATCTCACGATCGGTCAGATCATGCTCCAAAATTCCACGCTTTTTGCCCTTACCTTCAGACAGCAAAGAAAATTCGACAAGAATCTTACTGGCAACCGATGGATGAATGAGAGATTCTCCCCGCGCAATAGTCCGAATGGCAGCCACGATTTGCGCCGAATCACTATCTTTGAGTAGATACCCTGTGGCCCCGGCTCGGACCAGATCAAAGATGTATTGCTGTTCCTCGTACATCGTGAGAGCCACGACCCCGATGTGAGGAAACTCCCGTTTAATAATACGCGTGGCTTCCACTCCGGTCATGCCAGGCATACTAACATCCATGAGAATCACATCCGGCATGAGCAGTCGGGCTTGCTCGACCGCCTCTCCACCATCTTTCGCTTCCCCCACGACCTGGATATCGTCCTTGGTTTCCAGAATCGCACATAGCCCTTCACGCACCACACGATGATCGTCAACAATGAGGACTTTAGTTGTTTTGGGCATAAGGCACCTTTTCCTTTAATACCAGAGGTATGGAAATTTCAACTTTCGTGCCGGTGCCGGGCTTCGACACCCACTGCACGTTTCCGCCTAACATTCGCGCCCGCTCCGTCATACTTCTTACTCCGAAATGATCCCACTTTTCGGGATTCTGCCCTTCGGCCGTAACGTCAAAGCCCTGGCCATTATCAGAGACGGTCGCTTTCAAGAGATCTTTCTTGAGCTCTACTTTCACAATCACCTTGGTGGCTCCGGCATGCTTGGCCACATTGCTTAATGCTTCCTGGACCATCCGAAAGACAAAGACTTTTGCTTTCGGATCAAGTCGGGATTCATCCCCACTCCCTTCAAACTCAGTCCGGATCCGGTGCTCCCTTTCATAAGCCTTCAGATAATTTGATAACGCGGGAATTAAGGCCAAATGATCATACTGCCCCGGGCGAAGATTATAGACTACTTCCCTGGCTTCCTGAATGGCATGCTTCAATTGCACGGTCGTCTGATTGAGCATCATCAAACACTTAGGGGGATCCTCCGCCACCAATTCACGGACACGCTCCATCTTCAGGCTCACGCCCACCAGAGTTTGCACCAGGCCATCATGGATCTCGCAGGCAATGCGCGTCCGCTCTTCATCCACAGCTCCTTCGGCTTCCTCTTTGACATATAAACGAAACAGCGATTGATATCGGGTGAGGGTATTTTCGATTTCGGCAGAGGCCCTAATCCGAGCTTCAATTAATTGCCACATGAACTTGGCACTCGCACCACCCACCAATGCTACGTGGGGGGCATGCGATTCAAGCAGAGTCTTTTCAACGTCTGGATCGCCCGTCACGTCAATAACTAAGTCCACATCTTTAATCTTGAGCAAATCTTGATAACGGCGAAGGACGGGAATCCCAATTTTTTTGGCAAGACGGACACCCATGGTGTGTGGACGAATTTCACTCAACCCTACCACGGTGACCAAAGGATCTTCCGCAAAAATTTCCATAAGCGCGGTACCACCATTCCCACCACCAATAATTGCCACCCGACTGGAGGTCACTTTTGACTTTGATCCACGAGGACGATTTTTGGTGGGGCGTGGGGAACGAGGAGAGGACTTGGGGGATGGCATAGATACCCACTTTCATGATCCGGAACAGATTGAAAATCGTTCCGATGGGAAGATCCCTACCCTTGTCACGTTATAATGCGGTCGAAACGGGGAAACTCGCTATCGGCCACAAACGAATGAGCATGATTCAGGACACTCTGGTGTCTTGTGTTAATGCCCGGATGGTATCCATAAATTGATCAATGTCTTTAAATTCACGATACACCGAGGCAAAGCGAACATACGCGACGGGATCCAATTCTTTTAAGGCCCGCATGACTTCTTCTCCGACCGTCCGGCTTGGAACTTCCGTTTCTCCAAGATCCTGAATACGTTTTTCAATCCGATCAACCGCCGCACCTAAGGCTCCAATACTGACCGGCCGTTTTTCGCAGGCCTTTTTTAGTCCTGCCAAAATTTTGGCCCGGTCAAATGGCTCTCGCCGATTGTCTTTTTTTACCACCATCGGTAGATTTTCTTCGATCCGTTCGTAGGTAGTGAACCGCCGTTTACAGCCCAAACATTCGCGACGACGCCTAATCACTTCTCCTTCCCGTGCGGTCCGCGAATCAATGACCTTATCTTCTAATTGGTCACAAAAAGGACATTTCACGAAAGAGTGTCCCTTACCTATAGGATGGAAGGCGGTGGAGGAAGGTTAGTATGAATGAAAAATCGGAAATCGTGAGCACAGGTCTTTGACATCCCGCAGAATCCGTTTATGAAGAGAGGCGTCCTGAGAATGTTGGATGACCTCATCCATCCAGGAGAGAATCTGCTCCATCTCGGACTTCTGCATGCCACGAGTTGAAACCGTCGGCGTACCAATACGAATGCCGCTTGCTACAGCCGGTGGTTTTTCATCAAACGGCACCGCATTTTTATTGACTACAATGCCGGAGGCATTTAATGCGGCTTCGGCTTCTTTCCCTGTTACGCACTTGGAAGTCAAATTCAGGAGGAACAGATGATTTTCGGTCCCACCAGATACGACTCGATACCCACGCTTCAAAAATCCCTCAGCCAGTTCCTTGGCATTCGCCAGCACTTGCTGCTGATAGATTTTAAACCCAGGCGAGAGGGCTTCTTTAAACGCCACCGCTTTGGCTGCAATGACATGCATGAGCGGCCCACCCTGCGTTCCAGGAAACACCATTTTGTCAACGGCTTTGGCATGTTCTTCCTTACACATAATCATACCCGAGCGCGGACCACGCAACGTTTTATGGGTCGTGGTAGTGACAAAGTCAGCATAGGGAACGGGGCTGGGATGTAACCCGACCGCAATCAAACCCGCAATGTGCGCAATATCAACAAGAAGATAGGCGCCAACCGATTTCGCTATGGCCTGAAAACGGGGGAAGTCAATAATTTTGGAATACGCGCTGGCACCCACAACGATCAGACGAGGGCGTACTTCCTGAGCCTGCCGCTCGACCACATCATAATTGATTTCCTCAGTTTCGCGATCGACTCCATAGGAAAACGCCTGAAACAGTTTCCCTGAAAAACTTACACGACTGCCGTGCGTAAGATGCCCGCCATGAGCCAGATCCATCCCTAGGATGGTGTCTCCTGTTTTCAAGACAGAAAGATACGCCGCCATATTGGCTTGAGAGCCAGAGTGGGGTTGGACATTCACATGCTCGCACCCAAAAATTTCTTTGGCTCTCGCAATGGCCAAATCTTCGACCGTATCCACATGTTGGCAACCGCCGTAATATCGCCTGCCGGAATAACCCTCAGCATATTTGTTGGTCATCAAACAGCCTTGGGCGCCCAAGACGGCGGGACTTGCGTAATTTTCTGAAGCGATAAGGACTAAGTTTTCCCGCTGCCTTTTTTCTTCAGCTCGGATAGCCGCATACACTTCATAATCAGTGTCACGGATCGCTTTGAGTGTACCAACGGAATGTCTCATCGCTTACTCAGCAACCGCTTCATCGGCCTGATCTTTAGCAATTTCCCCCTCCGGAGTGGCCTCTTCTCCAGCTTTTTTCACAAGGGTCACACTGATCTTGGGAACTACATCCCGATGAAGCTTGATGGCAACCGAAAAGGTTCCCAACTCCTTTAAAGGCTGTGGCATGTGAATCTTCCTTCGGTCCACCTCCATGCCTTGGGCCGCCAATCGTTCGGCAACATCTTTGGAGGTCACCGATCCGAACAGCTTGTCATCTTTTCCGGTTTGCACTTCAAACGTCAGGGAGACTTTTGACAGATTCTTCCCCGATTCGCCCAAAAACTCCAATTCTTTCTTGGCCTTTTGGTCAATCTGCCGCTTGATATGCTGCAACAGTTTAACCTGTCGCTCTTCCGCCACGACAGCTTTTTTCCTCGGGAGTAAATAGTTTCGTGCATACCCCTTTGCAACCGTCAACACATCTCCCAGATACCCCAAACCTTCTACGTTTTCTTGCAAAATAACCTTCATAAAACACGTCTCCTTAGCCTAGAGAATAAGGGAAACATCTTAAGACTGGGGGTAGAAAAAGTCAATGTAATTGCCGGATATAACATATTGAATAGGCTTCTCCTTCATCCCTGGTCAACCTAAGATAGGCTTAGAATAACCAGATATTTCCGTTGAGAATTTTGAAACAATCCTTTTGAAATATGCTATGCTACCCTCACCTATTACACATTAACTCCTAAGTATAAAAACACTAACAAAAACATCAGAATCTAGCGACCATCGGTTCCTCACGGCCAAGGCAATGACTCAGATCACTTCTTCCTCTGCCATGTTCTGAGGTTAAGACTAATGAAACTATGAACCGCTTCAAACCCCGTCGGGTTCAAGCCAACACTCTTTTTAATCTTCTCCTTCTCACTCTAGTAACCCTTAGTCTTTTAGTGCTTCCTGGGCTATCCATTGCCGTGGAAGACCTGAAAGGAGAAGAAGAACTCCCACTTCAACCCTTCTCGGACCTCAATCTTCGCTTTTCCAATCGCCCGCTCACCCCGCCCGACTCACTCATTGTCCAAACTATTCCACTCACCGGACTCTCTGTCGCCCGCCCCTTTGTCGCTCCAAACCCACAAGCCGTGATTTTTGAGGATGATCACCGACAACGGGTAGGTGTCCTCTCGACCGATAGCTCCGGGGAACTCATCCTCTATTTACTTGAGGATCTCCCTCTTGATCCCAAGCTACCCGCCCTGTTTGAATGTGCACACAATCGAAGCTGTGAGGCTGATCGAACCCCACTCACCGGAGGATTGGGTTGCCTCGCTCTCTGCATCAAGGAACTTCTGGAACTGTCAGCGCTGAATTATTAATTCCCATGAAACTCTACGATCTTCTAACCTTAGCCACAACCCAACTCAACAACGAGCGAGAAGTGGCCATGAACCGTGGGTTAGACGCGCCTTTAGAGATTGTCCAAGCCCGCCACCTCCGCACGGTCGGGTCCCTTCACCTCTATAGTTGTGATGTTCTCCCAGGAAGTACGTTCCTAGCCGACATCCCAGTGACGTTGTTACCAGGCAACGATATGGAGCCTACCGAAGGCTATCTCCTGGGATGGCAAAATGGGTCACTCATACTCCAAACATTCGACCACGTCGGACAAACCCTCAATCGGTGTACTCTGATTCCTGACACATCGGGGTTCCTCGAAACCGGAGCCGCACGGCTATCCGACATGGCCAGCAAGCCTGACTCCTTTACACTCGGACCTGCCGAACGGTTAGTACCCTGGCTGGATCCTGAACCGCTCTCCAACCAAACGGCGGCAAGAAACAGCATTCCGACCACCGTACTGACGACTATCTGGGGAGAGGCTCGACAAACACGATGGACAAAATTGACAGCATTAATCGTCGATCAAGTTCGCAAAAACAAGCGAATCCTCTTGGTCGCTCCAGATCATCAAACCGTCGATGAGTTAACCGGTGCGGTGGCCCATGCGTTAAAAATGGCCGCTCTGCCTTACCGAAGTTTACTCTGCCGCTATGAACTACCCCTGGCAACAGAAGCCGCAGGGATACTTCTCCAGGAATTTGGCTTTGAAGCACAAATGTATCATTTTTTTGCCAAGGCCAACGCCAAGAAAGTCTCGCTACGGAAAAAATATGACCGGTTCAGGGAACTGACTCCAATTTTGGCCTACAAACGAGACAAGCAAAAAGATCTGAACGAAGTCAAATTGTTGGAATGGCGGCTACTCACACAACTGAGTGACTGGCAAGGGAAAGTCAAAAATATCGACAAAATTCTCCGCGACTATGAGGCCCTTCCCATTTGGAAACGAATGGGAATGCAGGTGGCCGGCAAGAACATCGACACCCTGGCCGAATACCGTGTCATTTATCAAGGAAAGATTCTTGGACTCATGAAAGAAGTCGAAGTGGCCCAAATACGAATCAAAGAATTAATTCCGGAAGCCACCGTTCCCAAAGACCTCCGACCGGAATACGATGAATTAAAGGAAGAAATCAAACGATTGGGTGGCACAAAAAAAATTCGGGAAATGTTGTCCGCTGGAGAAGGCACCAACAGACAAGCTTTCGCACAAAACAAACGTATCATGACCTGCACACCGGGTCGCATCCTCACCGACCCCCTCTTTCGAAAAGTCCCCTATGATTTGTTGATTATCGATGATGCCCCACGCATCCCCGCCTCTCTCTTGCTTGCCACCACTGGTACTATTCGTGAGCGAATCATTCTCAGTGGTAACACCTCTGACTTGCTACCTGAAGAACCGGGGGTACCACCGACTCTTGGCCGCTGGCCACAAGCGTTTCTGGAAACCCTTCTCAACTCTTCTCCCCAACCCACCAGCGTGGGATAACGGTCCGATAATTTTCCTCATTCCTATACAATCAAGGCATCACTCCGAAAGTGGCTCCGATGAATTGAATGCAAAAGTAACTCAACGACAGAACAACCACACCTTGACCGCATTTCCTTAAAAGAAGATAATCCCATCCATGTGCCGAAGTGGCGGAACTGGCAGACGCACTAGATTCAGGGTCTAGCGCCCTCCGGGGTGTGCGGGTTCAAATCCCGCCTTCGGCACCATCCTTCTTAGCATCTTTCTTTTTTTCGAGTCTCCTAACAAATAACCCTTCATCATCACGCTATTAGAATATGGTAAAATTCAGGAGTATGAGAATTGCCAAAGAAAAGCATTCCTTTATACACAGGAGGGGCTGTATGAAAATGGGAATCCTTTTAACATTATTCGGGTTAATTCTTTCGCCTGGATTTGCACTTGCCCATGATGCTGAAAACATGGAGCCGAAGTGTCAACAATTAGCGAACGAATTCGCAGAAAACCCAAACTCCCTCAATGAAATGCAACTGAGACAACTGCAATTCTGTGTGGCTCAAATCATCGAACAGCGGTATAAAACCGATCCTCCAGATTTACTTAGAGGGGCTATCATTGAACCTCCTCTGCCTACAGAAAATCCAGCCCAGAAAACGCCGGCTCCATCACAACATCCTGAGGGACCACAATAAAAAAGGCCTTCCTTTCTCTTCGAAGAGAGCAGCTGAAGTTTCCCAGGTTAAAAAAGGCCAACGATCGACCTCCATCACAACCACAACATCCCTCCCTCGCACTTTCAGTTTCATCAAATCATTAGACACAGCTGAATATCCTTTCCAGATAGGTGCCGATATTTACCTGAACACAACGGAGCCATAAAGAAATATTTGATACGACTTTTGAGGAATTGTGCTCATCACTCCTGCTTCATAAATCTGGCAAATAACAGGAAGCAAACCGGGAGACCATTATGTGGATTGAGGAAATGGATACGATTCAAACGTGGGTGAATGGCGAAGAAATTATCCTCAAAAAAGTTGGCAAAGAATATTCCTACCGGCCCGCCAACGAAACCGGCAATTGGATGCAAGGGCTTCCCCATGGCATGGTGTGGGGCGACGCCCAAATCCTCTTTAAAGACTCCCTATAAGACTCCTTTGCTTCTTTCACCAGAGATCTCAATATTTTTTTCTCCGCAACCATCAACTTGATCTGCATTCTCGCTCGGCATGACTCGTCCTTCGGAAAACCCACTGCCTCCATCTGGATTTCCTGTCATACACACCAAGATCTCCATTTTCTGACGCTCAAAACCACAAGCATAGATATATCTCTCCATTCCTTTTTATGCCTGCGTCACCGGACCAGGTTGACGAAAACCGACGCTAATCCAAATGGGAATTAAGAGGATCCCGACCAGCAAGAGCCCGACAATCCAGGCCTCGCGCCAGGGCATCCATTCAGGGGCCGGACTTCCCACAAGCCACGACCCTATACCGGTGAGCAAACAGAAAATGGACAAGGCCGTCAGTCCCATTGCCAATATCGCTCGCCAAAATTGTCGTACACCATTTCGTTGCTCCGGCTGAACTCGTTGTTCGATCGGTCCCCAGAATCCTGGAGGACGCGCACGCCGGTAAAAGATCTCCAAACGATCGAGATCTTCCGGCCCGGTGACCCAGGATACGGTTATCCCAATCACGCCGGCTCCAAGGCCCATGATCAATAACCGTATTTCTTCTTGCTGCGCCGGGAAGACCCACAGTAACAGGGGAGCCATGATCATCGATGCGACAATACACGCTAATTCACCCCAAGCCGTGACCCGCCACCAGATCCATCGCAATACCAATACCATGCCCATCCCCGCCCCAAGCAACAAACTGATTTGCCAAGCCGTCTGAATGGAGGACAACCACGGGAGAATACAGAGAGCAATGAACAAAATCAGCAGATTACTCCCACGAGCAACCCACACCAACGCACGAGGAGAAGGAGAGCGCTTGAGCCAACCCTCGCAAATAAAACGACGATAGAGATCATTGGTCCAATAGGATGCCCCCCAATTCAAATGCGTATCGACCGTTGAAGCCAAGGCCGCTAACATCCCGACCACCATCAACCCTTTAACCCCCGGCGATAACAACTCATTAATTCCTTGCACAAAGGTAAATTCTCGAGCCGCAATGAACTGAGGTCCCAGGGTCCCGGGCGGTGGCGGAAACACCACAAGCAATCCCAACGCCAATGGAAGCCAGATCAAACTGCGGAGCATGACTTGAGCCACCGTAAACACGACGGCCGCTATTCGCGCATCGTGATCGCTTCGACAGGCCATAGAACGTTGAGCCAGGTATCCGGTCCCATCCGCGTTCATTTGCAATAACCATTGAAATCCATAGACCAACAGCACCAGCATGGTCGCATCTCTGGCACCAAAGGGCGTAAAAGCCAAAATTTCATTGCCAGTCAGCAAATACCCTGCGGAAGCCGAAAATTGTTCATGAATATGTTGTGTCAATGACGAAAGCCCACCCACGTGATCCACCACCGCCCAAGTAAACGCCATACTTGCGACGATACCGATCCCAAATTGCACCAGATCGGTAGCAACCACACTCCGTAGCCCCCCGGTGGTGGAATACAATACCGTGACAAACACAATGGCCCCAATCGATAAGAGATTATTGGCCGAACGGATCCACACATTTTCCGCTTCCAACCCGCCAACGGTAAACGGAACACCTACCCAATTCACGATGCGGACACACGCATCGAAGACACCGGCAGGGAGCCACTGATCCCAGAGAAGAAACGGTTCCGCGAGGCGAGTGGCCGCCAACAGCACCATGGCTAACACCGTGCAATTGACGATGGTGCCGAAATACACCGCTTTGATACCTCGCAAGGCCGCCGCCGCCCCATGGCCATATCGCACTTCCGTCAGTTCGGCATCGGTGAGCACCCCGACCCGCCGCCAACTCGGAGCCAATAGAAACCCCATCAGGAGAAAAGCCAGGGCATAGATCCACAATCGCCACAATGCGAAAATACCGGCCGTGGCCACTAACCCGGTGACCAGCAGTGGAGTGTCAGCAGCAAATTGCGTGGCCGCCATGCTTAAACCAGCCTTCCACCCCGACAGACTGCGTCCCGCAAGGAAATATTCTTCCAGATTTTGAGACGCGACCCCCCGCGCACGAAACCCCGCTTGCAGGGCATAGAGAATAAAAGCCGCAAGAATCGCCCAATCCCAACCAGTCATAGCTTTTCACTCATCATGATTCTGTGCTCTCACAGAACAAGGCGCTCGGGTTAGGCGATAAAGGCACGACTCACCTTCCAAGCCACAACCGGCAAGATTAACCCGAAGACCACAAGAACTAACCCAAGCCCCATTACACCCAATCCTACAAGCCTGGCCCGATCACCTAACATGATCGGGGTTTCGACCCGAAATCCCATGCCCGCAGGAGGCCACTGCTGCGTCACATGAATTCTGGATCCGATGTACATGACATACGCTCCCATTCCCACCACCGGCATACCTGCCAGCATCGTCACAATCAGAAGCCACATCCCAATTTGGTGGCCCATCACATCAATAGACGGAAGATCTGGTTTGGTCACCTGCGAGAGATATTCTATTGTGAAATAGACCAAGGCCCCGCCAAAAATGATCAGCGTGACCAGCATCACCAGCAAGACCGGGCTCTTGAAAGGCTTCATCATGCCTGAGAGTTCTGCAGAGGATCCGTTACCTTTCACAATGTTTGTTTGCGACTTTCCGTTAAGCTCTCGGAAGTCATCGCTTCATAATACAGGCGACAACGACTCACATATCCATCCAAATGGACATCGCTAAACCAATCCATCTGCCACCGTTCTGAAGAAAGCAGACGTTGCTGGGCGACGGGTAAAACATAGGCATAGGCACTCATTTTAAAACCATCTATCCGGTAGACCTCAAGCAATTCCCTCCGATAGATTGGGTCTTCAAATCGGTCCAAACACTCCCAAATTTGGTGACTCAATGCGGTATACACACGACCCTGTGTCAGAGCGCCTTCCCGGGCAACCATTCCCGGATAAATGCGGTCTGCAAGACAAAACTGCGCGAACCCCGGCGCTTCCGCCTCCACCCATGGAAACACCCTGCCGGTCACCGCTTCCATCACTTCGGGAAATTGCAACGTCCCGTAGGCAAACAGAGCATCTCTCATATCATGGCTCCAATCGGCGTATCTCTGATCATCCGTCTTTCCAAGGACTCTCTCTCGCA
>JAGQKG010000070.1 GCA_020430245.1 Nitrospira sp. | reverse complement strand
GCTGAGTGACGCGTTGTTTGTGTTTGCACGATGGGTCACGAAAAAACAGGGAGATGCAGAATTTCTGTGGGAACGGGAACCGACACCCTCCTGAAAGGCGTAGCATTGTTCTAATGTCCTTGTTCGGTTATCGGTGTTCAGAGCGTATATCGGGATAATTGCATCGTTTGATGCGAGGAGGAGAAATGTCATGCGTTCCGTCCGTCTATCACATCAGCGTTCGGAGAGAGATGTGTTTCCTCCGCTAGGAACTGTTCCCGGACCTTGTGGCCCCAGGAAAAAGACTGATGTCTCATCAAAGCTGATTTTTGTCCTTGGAGGGGCACGATCGGGAAAAAGTTCTTTTGCCTTACAACTGGGAAAGGCCATATCCCCTCGGGCATTCGTGGCAACGGGCGAGCCGTTCGATCAGGAAATGGCGGGTCGCATACGGAAACATCAGCGGTCGCGAGGCCGTGGGTGGGTGACCATCGAAGTGTCTACCAAGATTGCTGATTGGTTGACGAAGAAGGGAGCGGCCTATCCCAGCATTGTCGTGGATTGTTTGACGTTGTGGCTGAATAATCTCTTGCGAGCCAAGGTGCGACCTTCGCAAGTTTCATCCTATGTCAGGGCATTGATACGGGCGGTTCGCGCCTGTTCCGGTCAGGTTATTGTGGTCAGTAATGAGTTAGGTCTCGGATTGGTGCCCGGGGATGCAGGCAGCCGATCATTTCGAGATGTGGCGGGTCGGATGAATCAACTGGTCGCGGCTGAAGCTGATGAAGTCTATTTTCTGGTGAGTGGGCTGCCTCTCCGACTGAAGTAAGCGATGAGCCAGACTTCTCCGTTCATTCAGGAAACGATCGCGGCGATTCAGCCGGTTTCACCGGAGGGTGTGCGTCGTGTCGAGGTGCTATGGGACCGGCTGACCAAGCCTCAGGGTAGCCTTGGCCGGCTTGAGTCCTTAGGGACCCAGTACGTCGCGATAACCCAGTCGCTTCCCCCGCAAAATCCGGACGCCATGATGTTTGTTCTGGCTGCCGACCATGGTGTTGCCAGAGAAGGGGTGAGTGCTTACCCCTCATCGGTTACGGCACAAATGGTCAAAAATTTTTTACAAGGTGGGGCGGCGATCAATGTCCTGGCTCGCCAGATTGGAGCCCAGGTTCGCGTGGTGGATATGGGCGTTCAAGAAGACATGGGCGCACCTCCCGGTTTGTGGGTGAGAAAGGTCGGCTCGGGAACCTGCAATATGTGTGATGGTCCTGCTATGAGTCGGGAACAGGCCGTCCAAAGTGTGGAAGCAGGTATCCGTCTTGTCCGGGAAGCATACGCTGATGGAATCCGGTTAATTGGAATTGGAGAAATGGGCATTGGCAATACCACTGTTAGCAGTGCCATTACTGCGGTGATGACGCGCCATCCTGTGGCCGATGTGACCGGGAAAGGCACCGGAGTGGATGCGGTGCAATTGGCGAACAAAATTCAGGTGATTGAACGAGGCATCCAACGAAATACACCAGACGTTCACGATCCTTTGGATGTGTTGGCGAAGGTCGGGGGATTTGAGATCGGTGGATTGGTGGGGATTCTTTTAGGCGGGGCGGCATGTCGCGTGCCTGTTGTCCTGGATGGGTTCATTACCGGGGCTGCCGCCTTGTTGGCCGTCGCCCTGGCGCCCCATTGCCATGGGTATATGATTCCTTCCCATGTCTCCGCGGAGCCCGGCCATCATTTGGCCATGGATTCGTTAGGGTTTCACCCGCTGTTGGACTTGGATCTTCGGCTCGGGGAAGGCACAGGAGCCTGTCTGGCGATCGGATTGCTTCAATCGAGTTTGGCCTGTCTGACACAAATGGCCACCTTCGAAAGTGCGGGGGTGGATGAAGCCGTAGGATTGTTCCCGGACATGGTATGAGGAGTCTATGGGCTTCCTTTTCTTTGGCATGGCAACTTCTGACGATCATCCCTCTTCCAGGAGGTTCGGGGTGGAAGATCTCTTCAGTGATGTTCGGAGCCTCCCTTTGCTGGTTTCCTTTTATTGGATTTCTGCTTGGGGCAAGCCTTGTCATGATCGATCGATTATTGGGAAGCCTTTTCCATCCCGTGGTATTGAATATGGTGATTCTGACTCTCTACGTACTGATCACTGGAGGTCTGCATCTCGATGGTTGGGCGGATACGGTTGATGCACTTTCCGGTGGAAGGGATCCCGATCATCGTCTGACGATTCTCCGGGATTCCCGAATCGGCGCGCTTGGGGCAACAGGGTTGCTGTTGATTCTTGGGCTTCGCTATGCCGGACTTCTGGTCCTACCTGTAGAATTTCGAGAGGGCCTGTTGTTCTGTATGCCGGCTCTTGGCCGATGGGCGATGGTGATCGGATGTTGGGGCGTTGTCTATCCACGACCGGAAGGGTTGGCTTCGCAGTTTATTCGGACGGTGTCGTCTCGGGATGTTCTCGTGGCCACAACGGTTATGGGATTGGGGTTGTGGGGATTGTTCGGTATAGGCACAGCGGTTGTACTGATGATCGCCGTGTGCCTAGTCGTTCGATCTGCGGTCTGGTGGATGTCCAAGAAGTTTGGCGGGATCACGGGAGATGTGCTGGGATCAATGAACGAGGGAATCGAAGTACTCTTTCTGATCTCTGGGCCGGTCCTGCTGGGATGGTTTGGGTTTCTGAAATAAATAACAAGTCCATTCATGAACGGGAGGGCGATCGAGTATGACACGAACCTATCCTAAGCAGTGCGAACGCTGTAATCGGGTCTTTGAGTGTGGACTATCCCGATGTTGGTGCAAAGATGTCCCTGTGAGCGATATCCAATATGACAGTATCGCGAAACGTTATGATGACTGTGTTTGTCCGACTTGTCTTGCCGAATTGACCGGAAACCATTCTGACCCTTCCGTTTCAATATTCCCGGATTAGCGGTAGTGGATGACTTAACGGGGTTCACATTCCTTGTGGTCTGCGCTGTTGATCTGATGGTTGGTGATCCCCGCTGGTTGCCTCATCCTGTCCGCTTGATGGGGGTCATCATTCAGGCGTATGAACGCCTCACATTGGAGCGAATTTCGAGCTCATGGGCAAAAAGAACGGCCGGTCTGGGATTGGCCGTGGGGTTGCCCCTTGGGAGTTTTTTTGTGACCCAGGGTATTTTGGAATGGGCTGACCAGGTGCATCAACAATTTGGCATGGTGATATGGGTAGTACTGGGCACTGCTACGCTTGCCGGTCGGGATTTGTGGGATCATGCCATGCGGGTCCATCGGGAATTGCGAAAAGGCTCCCTCGTATCGGCTCGGGTCGAGGTGGGCCGGTTAGTGGGACGGGACACTGGGGCCCTTTCAGAAGAAGAGATTGTTCGGGCGACCGTGGAATCGGTATCTGAAAATACCTCCGATGGCATTGTGGCGCCGCTGATCTATCTTGCCGTGGGAGGTCCTGCATGTGCCATGGCCTACAAAGCCATCAGTACCTTGGACTCGATGGTTGGTTATCGAAACGATCGCTATCGCGACTTTGGTTGGGCATCTGCACGAGCCGATGATCTCGTCAATTGGGTACCAGCTCGCCTGACGGCGGTGGCAATGAGTGTCGCGGCGGCGATTCGATTGGGATCCGGTGTTTTGGCCTGGCAAATCTGTCGACGGGATGCGGGGCGTCACCTCAGTCCGAATAGTGGGTGGCCTGAAGCGGCCATGGCTGGTGCACTTGGTGTTCAACTTGGTGGAGATAATGTGTATGGAGGTGTGCGAGAAGTGCGTGTCAGGATAGGTGATCCGATTACCTCGTGTTCCATTGGACACATTCCTGTCGCGTTACAAGTCATGGGTCTGGCCTATGGGATAGTGGTTATGGGGATCATGGGATGGGTGATGTGGTGACCCGGTCGGTTGTGCATGGAGGGCAGGTTCATCAGGTCGCGAAAACGCTCGGACGACCGGTGAGTTCCTTTATTGATTTCAGTGCCAGTGTTAATCCGTTTGGTCCACCCGCCTCTGTATTGGGTGCTATGCAACAATCCCTTCCTTCCTGCGGGCATTATCCTGATCCTTCCGCTGAAGGTTTGCGCATGCGGTTGGCCAAAGAGCATGGAATCTCATCGGACTCGATTGTGTTGGGAAACGGGTCGGCTGAATTGATTCGGATGTTACCTCTCGCCCTGTCCCTTCGTCAGGGCTATGTGGCAGGTCCCACGTTTATGGAATATGAGGCGTCTCTTCATCTAGCGGGTGCGCGCTGTACCTATGTCCTGGCTACGTCTGCGGAAAAATATGCTCCTCCTCTTGAGCCGCTTTCGCTTCTCGTGGGGGCTCTCCACTCTGGTTCTCAGAGGGCCGCGTATAAGAATGCGAAATCATCCACGGCGGTGTTTTTTTGTAATCCGAATAGTCCGACAGGAAGAGTCGCGACAGCACGGTCTCTTCGTAGGCTCTATCGGCAAATTGAACGAGCTGGGCTTTGGATGGTGATTGACGAGGCCTTTATCGATTTTTGTCCCTCGCATTCCCTCATCAAAGAGATTTCGAAAGCCCGACGATTACTGATTCTCAGAAGTTTTACGAAGTTTTATGGTATGCCAGGCATTCGTCTTGGGTACTTGGTGGGGGCGCCGGAGACGGTCGCCACGATTCGTCGTCTGCTCCCTCCGTGGTCGGTCAGCCATTTTGCTCAGGAGGCTGGTGTCGCGGCGGTTGATGACGTCAAGTACCGGCAACGAAGTGTGAAATTTATGCAAGAGGAACGACAGCGGTTTATGACGCGGTTGCGTGGAGTTCCTGGACTGCGGATCATTCCCGCATCCGCGAATTTTGTGATGGTGGAGTTACCTTTGAAATGTGTGACAGCTAGTCTTGTGTCACGGCTGGCACGACAGGGGATTCTCGTTCGGGATTGTCAGACCTTTTCAGGAATGACTCAGCCGGCACTTCGGCTTGCCATTCGCTACCCACGTGATAATAATAGGGTGATTCATGCTTTAAAGGAGGCGTTACGGGACATCTGAAATCAGGAATCCGGAGACGGACGATTTATTGGAGAGGCCTGGTTGCTCCACCATGGATATGTTACAGGGAAACGTGAAGCGCAGGAGGCATGTAGGAATCATGTGTGCTATAACACCAAGAGGAAACCGGTTCTCATATGACCGGATGTCTCTAAATCAGGAATGATGCCTTTTCCGTAAATGCGAAGCTTTTCAAAATACCACAATAGATAATTGGCATGTCACCTCAAATTAAAAAAATCGTCGGATATCTTCTCGTTGTCTTCCTGTTCATAGGATTTTTTGTGTTGTATCGCTATGTCCAACCGACAGGGTATCACCTTCCAGATGATCCTCTTGCGTTGGAAGCGTTGGAGTTAGTCAAAAAGCACCGATCCCGGCAAGGCTATACGCTGGACGAAGCGGTTCAGTTAATGGTGGATGATTTGAAAGCCAAAGGCATTCCGTTTCATGAAGGCGATTGGCAGGTGGCCGCACAGGGCGAGGATAAATATATGGTACGGAAAATTGTGCGAGAGAAGGGCTCCATGGAGTGGATCGAGCGAGAATATGCCTGGAGAGTGGATAGTAAGGAAAAGTCGATTCGAGTGATCTCCTTAGCCGCCCAACAATTGATGCCGTTTGAAAATTTGCCGCCACTTCCTCATGGCGATCAAATTTCATCCCTTCCGGGTACGATGCTGAAATTACCTGTTCTGCGCGAGATTGAAGAGGGGTCTGTTAACCGCGTTCACCTCATTTAAACTCATTACTTCTGTGCTGACCTTGATTTCCCAGATTTCTCGTGACCTGCGTTGTTATGCTGAGGCAGTGAACGTTGTTGGGAGGAGTGGTATTTTCGAAATTGCAGAGTTTTTAGCACTCAACTATTGCCTATTCTCAGATAGTGATGGGGCGACGTGGATGATGCCATCAATCACCTGCACCTCATAACACGGCACGTTCCAGCTCGGGCTGGGGTTTTTTTGGCAAACCCCGGTTTTGATGTGAAACTTCCATCCGTGCCAGGGGCATTCGACCAAGTCTCCCTCTACGAATCCCTCCCCCAGTGGCCCTCCTGCATGTGGACAGGTATTATCAAGGGCATAGATCACACCTTCGAGATTAAATAAGGCAATACCGTGATCCTGGAGTTCTATGCTTTGGCAGGTGCCTGGAGGGAGGTCTTGAATGTTGGCAACGGGATGGAAGTTCAGAGGCATGATCGTCTCAAAGTGGCCAAAAATTCTAATATATCAACTTCTTTCTTGCGCAACAAGAGGTTCATGGTCTCTCTTGATTCTCTTGATTCGTCGGTGATATAGGAACAGGGTTTCCTCCAACCCTGTCGAGGTCTCGAGAGTACGTTTGTATGGAAATGACTCTCCTACTCAATGCGACCTATGAGCCATTGCGAGTTGTGCATTGGCAAAAAGCCATCAATTTGTTGTGGCAAGGAAAAGTCGAAGTCCTTGAATTTTATGATCGGGATATTCGAGGGGTGTCCATTACCTTTAAATTGCCTTCCGTGATGCGTCTTCTCAACATGGTCAAGCTTCGCTCGAATCATCATGCGGTGAAATTTTCTCGTATCAATATTTTTACCAGGGATCGGTATACCTGCCAATATTGCTATGCACGGTTTCGCACCGAAGAATTGACGTTTGATCATGTGGTGCCTATTGCCAAAGGTGGGAAGAAAACCTGGGAAAACATTGTGACAGCCTGCTGGCGATGTAATAACCGGAAAAGCGGGCGTGTTCCTCATGAGGCAGGGATGAAATTACTCAAGGTTCCTGTCAAGCCCAAATGGACTCCGCGGCTGACACTCATGATTGGTATCCGTCACGCCCCGGAAAGTTGGCGGGATTATTTATACTGGAATGTGGAATTGGACGAGGATTCCTAGACCCTTCGGCACTCTTGTTTCCTGATGGATGTCAGTGGGGCCATACTTCCATGGTTCCTGGTAATCGGCTGCGTAAAGCGGGCCTTCATGCCCTCATAACAATCGAGTCCGACCGGTAGTCGGACCCGAAAAAGAATGGCGTGCGACGAGAGGGATCCTCACCACTCTGTTTCTTTTTACCCGGTTCCCTGAAAATTTTCATCAATGACCCGAATAGGCAGGACGCTCAGGATTTATCTGCCAATCCGGGTCGAACGATTAAGGGGTCGCGCGCTTGCGCTAGGATACTTCGATGAGAGGAATCGGTGCTTGCTCAGCTTGTTTCCGTAGGCCACAATTTATACACCAGAAAACTAGAAGTGACATTCCTGATTCCATGTCGACTTCCCGATCGAGCAACATTGTACCTTGGCATTTTTCACAGCGATACATAGATGAATCTCCTGTGGTTCTACCGGTCAGGCTTAAGAAGTCGTCAGAATCAACAGGGGAGAGAGCTTACAGGTGTTTGGCCGAGAAAATGAATGAAGACCAAAAAATGAATAAAGCCTTGAGCACTGATTCTTCTGACGCGCTGACTCGGAATGTGAATAAAAAACCGCATGGGGCTGAATGAAGGAATCCTAAAAAAGAGGGGCAATCTACCATAGGTAAAAAGGTAAAAGCTATGGAATTCAAGTGGTCAAATGAGAATAGGGGTGGCATGGTCGAGGTTTTGGTTGAGAGAGGGAATGAACAGAAGATTGAACATTATCTGCCGGTTGATGCGGTATGGTCTGTCAAGGGGCTTAGTCTGGTTCTCACGAAGGTCTTTTAATAATGATTGAACACCGCTACCGGCAGGGGAGGTCGTGAGTTTGGATCTCTTGCCCGATATTCAGCCCCCTGTCCCCGCAGAGCCTGAATGGGTTTCCTGGACTGATGAACAGCTGTTGAATCTCCGGTTATCCGATTTGAAGATCCGTATTTCCGGGACTGAGTTGGGTCAATGCGTCCGTCAGTTATACCGCGAATTGAAAAATCAAGGATTAGTATTTCGTCCCCATATATGGTTGTCCGACGATTGGTATTCTCCTGATGGCACGCCGGGGCTTGCCGTGCCGTTTTATATGGGGCATCCGCGGTTGGCGAAGCTGGAGCTCAACCAAATGTTAGAAGTGGAGGGTGGGACTCCGGAATGGTGTATGCGGATTCTTCGACACGAAACAGGCCATGCGATTGAGAATGCCTACCGCTTACGGCGGCGGCGTAGCCGTCAACAAATATTCGGGCATACCTCGGTTCCGTATCCCGATTGTTATTTGCCAAAGCCCTATAGTAAAAGTTTCGTATTGCATCTTGATATGTGGTATGCACAGAGTCATCCAGACGAGGATTTTGCGGAAACCTTTGCCGTCTGGCTTACGCCGCACTCTCATTGGCGTGAGCGCTATGCCGGATGGCCGGCACTTAAAAAATTGGAATATATGGACGGGCTCATGAAGGAATTAGCAGGAGTTCCGCCAATTGTGACGACCAGGGAACAGGTGGACCCCATTCAGCGACTGCATAAAACGCTTCGGGAACATTATCAGGACAAGCGGGAACGGTATGGACTGGACTACCCCAACTTTTATGATCGAGACTTGCGGCGTCTCTTTTCGGGGGATCCGGATCAATCGGCAAATCCGTCCGCGGAGAATTTTATCAGGAAATTCAGAAAAGAAGTTCGCCGGAAGGTCGCTGCATGGACGGGAGAGTATCAATATACCATTGATCAGGTTTTACAAGATATGATGGCACATTGCCGTGAACGGAATTTGCGGTTAGCCGTTCCTGAAGAGCAGGCAAAAGTGGATTTTACGATTTTATTGACGGTGCAAACGATGAACTATTTGCATGGTGGACGACATCGGGTCGTGTTATGAGAAAGCTTCGGGTCATGGCCCTCATGCATCAGGATCTCGTGCCCCCTGACGATGTAGAGCATGCCGATTTGGCCGAGGTCGAATGGAAGACCGAATTTGATGTGGTCTCCACTCTGCGGGATCTTGGCCATGAAGTTATGGCTGTCGGTGTCCGAGACGATTTAAGCGTCATTGATAAACTGGTGACGGATTGGAAGCCGCACATTGCTTTCAATCTTCTGGAAGAATTCAATGGCAATCCGGAGTTCGATCAAAATGTGGTGTCCTATTTGGAGCTTTTGGGAGTTCCCTATACCGGCTGTAATCCCAAGGGGCTCGTGCTCACTCGTGATAAAGGCTGGTCAAAAAAAATTATGGCCTACCATGGCATCCGATGTCCGGAGTTTGTGGTCTATCCTCTGGGGCGGGTGATCAAGTGGTCAGAAGAGTTTCCGTTTCCGGTCATTGTCAAATCTATTAGTGAAGAAGCGTCCCTCGGGATTTCTCAAGCCTCAATCGTCCATGACGAGGACAAACTCAAAGAGCGTGTCGAATTTGTGCATCAGAGTGTGGGCACGAGCGTCATTGTCGAGCGTTACATTGAAGGACGGGAACTCTATGTGGGTGTGTTAGGGAATCGACGACTGCAAGCCCTGCCCGTTTGGGAGCTGCACTTGAAAAATCTTCCTCCCGATGCTCTGCCGATTGCCACCGCCCGGGTGAAATGGAGTACGAAATATCAAAAAAAATATGGGATTCAATCGGGTGAAGTGGAGGGGTTAAGTCCCAAGCTGGTGCGGTATATTCAACAAACGGCCAAACGGGTCTTTCATATTTTGGGATTAAACGGGTATGCCCGGATGGATTTCCGATTAGATCCCCAGGAACATCTGTATACTTTGGAAGCTAATCCCAATGCCCAACTGGCCTATGGCGAAGATCTTGCCGAGTCGGCAGAGCGAGCCGGCATTTCCTATGAAGCGCTGATTCAACGAATTCTGAATATCGGGCTGAGCTGGAAGCCAGAAAGCCAGCGGTAGCGGAAATTCTGAAGAAATTTGCCCAAGCAAAGTCGAAGGGCGGACGTATTGCCCATTGCCTCTTGCTCTTAATGTAGACCGCATGATGATTTTTTTGAGCCCCTGGTTGGATACCTGCGAGAAAATGACTTCTCGGTGGATATAGTAGGATTTCAAAAGGGTAACTAGTTTCTCGAGCGTAGGGCATGTTTATGAGTTTTTTAATCCTGCTTGCCAGGTGGCAAGGGCCAACAATGGAAAGTAGTGCGAGTACAAGTGGTATTTCAAATAAAAAACGTTAGGGAATCCGGTTCCCGTCATGAGTTCTTCGTCCCACCCTCCTTGTTGATTCTGATGGGACAGTAACCAGTCGACTCCACGATGAACGGGTTTTGAGGTTCGATCGCCAGCCGCTTCAAGGGCGAGCAAGGCCCAGGCTGTTTGTGAAGGTGTGCTTGATGCGGGAACAAATTCCTGCTTTTCATAGCTAGCGCAGCTTTCCCCCCAACCGCCATCCTGGTTTTGGATTGAGCGTACCCATGTGGCAGCACGCTGGATGGCAGAGTTGGCAGTCGGGGAACCACTTGCGCGAAGGCCGCGTACGGCGAGGAATGTTCCATAGGTATAATTTACGCCCCAGCGTCCATCCCAACTCCCGTTGGCTTGTTGATGGCCCAAAAGAAATTGGACGGCACGGGCAATTGCCGGATGTTGGTGTGTGTAATTACGCCTGCAGAGTGCCTCCAACACCCGTCCCGTAATGTCCGGGCAGCTTGGATCAAGCATGGCATTGTGGTCTGCGAATGGGACCTTATTCAGTAATGCCCAATTATTATCGACATCAAAGGCAGCCCAGCCTCCATCTGAGGATTGCATCCCGAATAACCAATTGATGGCACGACCTTCGGCGCGGGTCTGTCGGGCAGGATCCGAGGCCTTGGCATGTTCAAGTGCCAACAAGACCATGGCGGTATCATCGATGTCCGGGTAGAGTTCGTTCGCAAATTGGAAGGGCCATCCTCCAGGCTGTAAATCCGGGCGCTTGACCGACCAATCTCCTTTGCGGCGAACCTCTTTGCATAATAACCAGTCGGCTGCCCGCTGCATGGCTTGTGGTTCACCAACACCCAGTTCTCCCAATGCAAACATTGAAATGGCGGTATCCCATACCGGGGACAAACTTGGCTGAAACTGCAGAGCATTTTCTTGCTCAATAATGAGCCCTTCAAGCTGGCCAAGGGTTTCAATAAAGTCCGGGTGATCTCGCTCATAGCCCAGGGCATCCATCGCCATGAGGGCGTACATCATTCCCGGAAAAATCGCTCCCAATCCATCTGTGAACCGCATGTGGTCTAGCATCCACTTCTCTGCTTCGCGAATCGCCTTGGCGCGAATATCCTTGAAGCCCCGTTTTTCCCAGATTTTCAAAATCTTGTCCACTTGATGAAACATGAGGGAAAAAGGATCTTTTTTGGGAAAGGTCAGTTTCCGGTTGGGTGCCATTAGTTCGTCAATGGTCCAATCCCCAGGCACTCTGCGTTGTACTCCGGAGGCTTGAAGAATGGAAAGAGGGACGACGATGGCCCGACTCCATGATGAAATTTCATACAAGACATTTCCAGGGATAAGGACGAGTTCCGGTGGGACGCTTGGGGTGTATTTTCTTGGAAAGAGACCAAGCATGCTCAGGTTATTCTTTGTGTAGCTATTGGTTGCCTGAAGACCCCCGAGGGCAAGAATGCGTTCACGCGCACGCTGCATAAATGGTTGGTCGGGATCATAGCCTCCAACTCGAAGTGCCACGTATGCACGGGTCGTGGCGTTTACTTCGGCCGGTCCTTCGGTATAAATGTTCCATCCACCATCTGAAAGTTGACGATCAAGGATGGTGCGTATGGCCTCTTTCACTTTGACCTGGATTCTGGACTCCCACACACCGTTCTCTGGTGGATAGAGCCAGAGTAAAAGCAGCACGTAGTCAGATTCCAATGTGGTGTCGGCGGTTAAATCGCCCTGCCAAAATCCTTGTGGATTTTGTTTTGCTAACAGCGCGCGCGCAGAGATTTGGGTGGGTTGGTACGCTTGTCGTTCGAGTTCTTCTACATGTGACTTGAAGGAAGCTAGCTCTGCGAAGGCCTCTTTAGGCTGCGAGGTTATGGTGGCGGACGGGTCTCTCATAGGCTCTCCTGATTGTGTGTGAGATTGGATCTCCGAAATAAATGTGGCTCGTTGCTCACGGGTGGGTGGTGCTAATCCTAGGGCCTCGCTGAACCACAGCCCTTCGACAGCCAGCCGACCCAAGAGGGAACGAGTCGGATCAATGGTATTCGCTAGAAAAATGCTCTGCCAATTTTGGTACCGCTCTCGAATAGGTTCGAGTAAATGGGGATTGATAGAAAAAGCCGCCATGAGAATGGAGGCAATTTCTTCTCCTCGAAGGGATCGATGATGGACAGGATTTTCGATAATCTCATGGCCGAGATCCATGCCGGGATGCTCCTCATAAATGGAGCTCGTGAGAAATTCTCCAACCTGTTTTCGATTCAAATCCTGTATGAGTAACTCTATGAGTCCAGCGAGTAACTGTTCTTTCCCCTCAAAATGATAGAGTAAGCCACCTTTACTAATTCCGGCTTCTCGGGCCACATGTTCGAGTGTCAAGGCACTCACACCGCTTCGTCCCAAAAGGTCTATGGCGGTCTCAAGAATTAAATGGCGAGTTGAAGTTAACATTAAATACTACTGTACCGTCTAGCTGGTTTAGTTTCAATGAAAATTTTGATGGAACTCAATTGAGCTCATTTGAAAAGGATGCCGATCATGGATTTAGAATAAGGTCGGTCCAGACAAAAATTAATGAAAATTGCATTCATACGGCAACTTCGGCCCCTTATCCAGGTCAATGAGAAAAGAGAATCTTGCCCATTTTTTGTTCACCGAAATTACTGCCACAAAAATCTGGGACTTTGTATCATGTGGCAGAGATCTGGATGAGGAGAGTAGGGTGGGATTAATTAAAGGCCAGGAAACGGTCGCACCCGTCGATAATATTTGAGAGAATAACCAATCCGCAAAAGGTCACTTCTTTTCCATACCCATCGGTTGAGATATGGTGTTGTTGACATCCATAGGCACACACAAATAGTTTCAGTCCGTTCTTGGCCAATTCCGAAAATCGGGGGTCTTCTAGGTTTTTGACTCCCTCATCAATGAAATACAAATAGGTATCTACCTTATTGGCTAAGGCGGTTTTGGAGAGGTGGTAGACGGTCTCCGCATTGGGGTGTTCAGGTGAAGTTGAGAGAAGCAGTCCTAACTTTTTGTTGGCAAGGGTAGGATTCAATATTATAGTGGTGGAGTCCATGGGAAAAATTCTCTAATTTGTAAGGTTTTACGAGTGTTTATAAGTGGAATGAGCTTATCTGTCAAGGGAGTATTCAGGAAGATGTTTTGCTTGACGTCGTTTTTCATCTATCTTTATAATTTACTGATTTTCAAGGGAATTTTCATATCTGATTGTTTTTCTTAAAGATGGCGGCGAACCTTACGCATTTTAATGAATCTGGGCGGGCTCGAATGGTGGATGTGACGGACAAGCCTCCAACCGAGCGTGTAGCCGTGGCACAGGGCAAAGTGTTTGTCTTACCCGAAACCATGGAAAAGATTCATGCAGGTCGGATTGCGAAGGGTGATGTGTTGGCCGTGGCTCAAGTTGCTGGGGTGATGGGGGCCAAGCGGACTCCGGATTTGATTCCCATGTGTCATCCTTTGCTTCTCACTGGAGTGGATGTCGATTTTAAAGAGGACTCTCAGGCCAATTCTGATGGACGGTGTGCGATTACTATTGTCGCAACTGTGAAAACCACCGGAAATACCGGAGTGGAAATGGAAGCCATGACTGCTGTTTCCGTGGCAGCTCTGACCATATATGATATGTGTAAGGCGGTAGATAAAGGCATGGAGTTTGGAGAGATTTCCCTGGTTTCAAAATCCGGTGGAAAATCAGGGACCTATGTCCGTGGGCAAAAGAGCGGGGAGGAGGAATGTGCCAGTTCTTCTCGTTTGGTCGCGGAGTCGTAAGTTGTGAAGATTAAATTATTTGGGATATTAAAGACCATGATTCCCGGAGGCAAGGATTTAGAAGTGGCCTTTTCCGAAGGTGAACAGGTCAAGGATCTGGTTCATACCATACAGAGTGAATATCCTCAGGTTGGTGAATTGCTCGATAAGAAAAAAGTGTTGGTGTCGGTGAATCAAGAAATTGCTCATTGGGATACGGTACTCGAAACGACTGATGAGGTCGCATTATTGCCTCCCTTTGCCGGAGGATCAGGCGAATTTGAGCTCATGAGAAAGGGCAATCCGATGGCTATCGAATTGGAAGAAAGTATGCTGGTTCGGGTGCAACAGGAAAATTTTTCAATTGATGAAGAATTGCATCGGGTGCGGTCTCGGTCCCGCCGAATCGGGGGTATTGCCATGTTTTTGGGTACGGCCCGTGATCGCTCCAAAGGGCGGGATGTGAGTTCCATGAGTTTTGATCACTACGAGGGAATGGCCCAGAAAAAACTCAAAGAAATCCGAGAACGGGCACTTGGTGATTTTGACATTATTGAAGCATTGGTCCTCCATCGCTATGGTCCTATTGAAATTGGTGAAAACATTGTGTTGATCATTGTTGGGGCCGAACATCGTGCCGATGCTTTTAAGGCCTGTCAATGGTGTATTGATGAACTTAAAAAAATTACTCCAATCTGGAAAATGGAAACAACGCCGGAAGGCGAGGTGTGGGTGGAGGAACACCCATAATGGATGCGGGTGAAGCCGTGGCTCTCCCGGAAGCGGTCAAAGATGCCTGGGGGCGTCCCTTACGATCCTTGCGGATGTCGGTGACCGACCGATGCAATTTACGGTGTCAGTACTGTATGCCAGAGGAAAATTATGTGTGGCTTCCTCGGGAAAATCTGTTGACCTTTGAAGAAATCGCCTTGCTTGCGAATTTGTTTTCCGATCGGGGAATTGATCGAGTGCGTATTACCGGGGGCGAGCCCCTATTACGCAATAACGTGGCGGAACTCATAAAGATGCTTCGGCAAAATTCTCGCATTCATGATATTGCGATGACCACCAATGGGGTGTTGTTGAGTGAACAGGCCCAGGCTCTGTTTGATGCCGGGCTTCATCGGGTCACGGTGAGTCTGGATACGTTGAAGCCCGAGCGGTTTAAAGCGCTGACTCGACGCGATACGTTAGACAGGGTGTTGGAAGGCATTGCTTCAGTGGGACAGGTCGGGTTCACAGGATTGAAGTTGGATACGGTTGCCATGAAGGGGTACAACGAAGATGAAGTCATTCCCTTGATTGAATTCGGCAAAGAGGTCAACGGAGAAGTGCGTTTTATCGAATATATGGATGTGGGGGGAGCGAATGACTGGTCTGCCGATAAGGTTCTTTCCCGGAAAGAGATCTTGAAGATGGTCGGAGACCATTATGGGACAGTCGAATCGGTAGAAGAGGTTAGTTCCGCTCCTGCGCAGCGATTCCAGCTACCAGACGGCACTATATTTGGCATTATTGCTTCCACCACCGTGCCTTTCTGTTCGACATGCGACCGGAGTCGGTTGACGGCTGATGGGATGTGGTATTTGTGCTTGTATGCCAAAACAGGTCTTGACCTTCGCAAGCTCCTTCGAATGAAACGACCGCGAGAAGAGATTCTCTCCATCATGCAGTCTGTTTGGGAAACCCGAAAAGATCGTGGGGCAGAAGAACGCAAAGAGCTTGAACAGGTCAGCGGTCGTGGTCGGTACATTGATATCGAGCGGTTGCGCCAGGATCCTCATTTGGAAATGCATGCAAGGGGCGGCTGACCCCCCGCGTCTCTTCCTTGTTCCGTGTTGCCTCTTCCTTCTGCCAATAGTCCCGAATGGTCTGTGGGGTAGAAACACCTTCCTTGATGGATTCTTGCCGGTTCAACTTCCCTATGGTAAGGTCGGATCGTGATCGAAGACTGTGTCGGGTTCCATGATTCCTCTTTTCCTGCCTTTCTCGCATTTTCTTTATCTCAGTCAGATCTGTATGGAGGTTCGCGTGCTTTGCGTTCATGAGAGAAGCTTAAGGATAGACTGATTTATGGGATGGTTTAAACGGAATAAAAACACGGATCCCGAAGGCACGTCCATTAAAATCGTGGAAGGGATGTGGGTCAAATGCGCAGTGTGTCGCGCCATTATTTTTAAACGTGAAGTCGAGCGAAATTTAAAAGTCTGCCCGAAATGCCAATACCATTTCCCGCTATCGGTGGGCGAGCGATTGGAGTTGATTGCCGATCCCGGGTCATTCGAGGAATGGGATGGAGATTTAGTGCCAGAGGATCCTCTCCGGTTTGTTGATGCCTTGCCGTATCGCAAGCGCATTCAAAAGGCTCAAGACAAAACAGGGAAAAAAGAAGCGATTCTGACCGGGCGATGCCAAATTGGCGGTAAGCCCGTTGCGCTTGGAATTTTTGATTTTTCATTTATGGGCGGCAGTATGGGATCGGTGGTCGGCGAGAAAATCTGTCGTGCCATTGATCACGCACTAACGGGCTATATGCCATTTTTGTTGGTCACGACTTCCGGTGGGGCACGAATGCAAGAGGGGACTTTGTCACTCATGCAAATGGCGAAAACGGCGTCAGCTTTGGCGAAATTGCAAGAGGCTCGAATGCCCTTTGTGGTCCTGCTAACGGATCCGACATTTGGGGGGGTCACTGCCAGTGTTGCAATGTTAGGGGATATCATTTTAGCGGAACCAAAAGCGCTGATTGGATTTGCCGGCCCACGTGTCATAGAACAAACGATCAAAGAACATTTGCCGGAAGGCTTCCAACGAGCCGAGTTTTTATTGGAACATGGCATGGTTGATCATATCGTGGAGCGAAAAAGTCTCAAGGAAACCCTGGAAACGTTGCTTAGTCATTGTGCCACAGAAGTCTCTTCCCCTTCGGGGTAACGGCCAAACGGTCCGGCTCTCCTTGTGCCCCTGTCGATCTCAACAGACCTGACAATGGGTTTCCCATTAATGGTGAGAGCCATACGTTGTAGTGATTATTAATACGAAACCTCCTGCCCTTTATTGTCTCCCACCCCGTTTCCACTCCTGTGGCTACCTATCCAGAAACGCTTGACTATCTTTTCTCCCTGCACCGGTTTGGCATCAAGCTTGGCCTGGAAGCCATTACCGATATTCTTGCCAGGCTGGAGAATCCACAGCGCGGGTATCCTACCATTCATGTTGCCGGCACGAACGGGAAAGGTTCTTCCTCAGCCATGTTGGCCAGTATTCTACAAGCCACCGGGTATCGGGTCGGTCTGTATACTTCCCCGCATTTGATTGATTTTCGGGAGCGCATACGTGTTCAGGGAACAGACATTTCCGAAGAATCAGTCTGTGCCTTGATCGAACAGATTCGGCGAACTGCCAATCCCCTCACAACACTCACCTTTTTTGAATTTACGACCGCGCTGGCTTTCCTGCATTTTAGAATTCAACAAGTGGACATTGCGGTGGTAGAAGTCGGAATGGGCGGACAGTTTGATGCGACCAATGTACTGAGCCCCATTGGTGCTTTGATAACGGGGATTGGTTTCGATCATGAGGCCTATTTGGGAAACTCGCTTCAGATGATTGCGAGGGAAAAAGCCGGCATTATTACGCAAAAGGCTCCGGTGGTTTTGGGCCCAATGCCGGAGGATATTCTCCAGATTTTTGAAACCCAGGCCAGGAAATGGCTGGCACCGTGCTTTCGGATGGGTCATGAGTTTTCCCTTCTGGAGACCAGCGCAACCACTTTTACCTATCAGGGGCCGCGATGGACTATTCCTGGCCTACAGACGAATTTGCTCGGTCGCCATCAGATGGTCAATGCAACAAATGCTCTGGCGTTATTGGAGACGGCCGTTG